>DAOMFR010000029.1:14772-21808 GCA_035429885.1 Blastocatellia bacterium | reverse complement strand
ATCTGTGCCGCCGCCAAGCCTCTGCCGCTGGAATTGGCCGTGAACAAACTGGGCGCTGCTGCGCTCAAGGTCACAATTCCATCCGCGACGGAAACGCCATCAACGACAACAGTAATCAACGAAACTCCGGGCGTTGCGTTGAGTGGAATTAGAACATTGACCTGGCCGGGAGCGACGAAAAACAACTGCGCCGGTCGCAGAACGCCCGCACCGTCCAGCACGTTGACCGTCGTTCCGTTCAGGCTTGTCGGCAACGGCTGAGACGAAGCGCTTTGAACGCTTTTGGCCAAACCCGCTCCGAAAATTGCCCCAATCGAATTTGGAGCCAGTCCGGCGGCAAAGCTGGCAGCGGAAACACTGGACGCTCGCCCAAGCTGGCGAATTGTGACCGTTTGCCCACCGATGGAAATCGTTCCGGTTCGCGCAGCCGAATCGGTGTTGGCCGCGATTTGGTAATTGAGTACGAATTTGCCTGCGCCGTTTCCACTGGCTGGGCTGGTCATCGTGATCCACGGCACGGCGGGAACCGCCACCCACGAACATGCGCTGTTTGCCGTCAACACATTCGCCGTTGTGACTCCTGTCGAAGAAATCGTGTGGCTGGTTCGGCTCAACGAATACGTGCAATTGATGACCGAAAGATTGGCTTCGTTCGACACGCCGCCGCCGGGCGCAGGGTTTGAAACCGTCAGAGCCTTCAATCCAACCGACGCCAAATCGCTGGCCGGAATCGTCGCATCAAGCTGAGTGCTGTTGACGAAATTCGTCGTTCGATTTTGCCCGCCCAGCCGGACGACCGATTGCGCGGTGAAATCCGCTCCGAAAACGCTGACCGTCACCGGCTGAGTTCCCGAAGCCGCAGTGGCAACTGTATCGGGCGACAAACGAGCAATCACCGGAGCCGGATTATTCGCCGTAACGCTGAAATTCAGCGCCGCCGATTCGCCTCCGCCGGAAGTGAACACGGTCACGCGAGCGGTTCCGGCGTTGGCAACATCAGCGGCGGAAATCTGCGCCGTCAATTGATTGCCGTTGCTGAAAGTCGTCGCGCGGTCGCCGCCGTTCCAGCGAACGACGGAATTCGTTCGGAAGTTGTCGCCCTGCACAATCAACATGAACGCGGCGCTGCCCGGAGCCACCGCGCTGGGACTGATTGTCGTCGGCAAAGCCGTCGGCGTCGTTCCGTATGTTGAACCAAACTCCGCACGGGCGACCAGATTCAGCGGAACGTTCCCTGCTCCGACAAATGGCTGGAAGCTGTTGCCGTTGTTGGTCGAAATGAACGAGCGGCGTTGCTGTCGTCCGTTGCGGTCGCCGCCGACTGAAACCGAAGAGCTTGCCGATTGAGCGCCGACGTAAACGTCGCCAGCCGTAATTGTCGGCGGTGTCGGAATCACAACTTCAGTAAACCTGCCCGAACCCAGCGCCGGAATCGTGATCGTGCGATCCACGATCAACGTCGGATTTGCCGGCGGCAGACCGGTTCGGTTCGGATCAACAAACGCGACAATTCGCATTTGCTGGCCGACTGCGGATGAACCATCGGCGTTCACCGGCAACTGGACTTTGATCGCTTGCAAGGTTGCCGGATACCGCGAAGGCGAAAGCCGATTGACGACCATTGCGCCACTCAATGCGACGGTTTCTTCGCGCGAACCGTCGTCCGTCGAAAGCACTTCGGAAATTGCGGCACTAGGATTGATCTTGTAACCCATGTAGCTGAGCGCCAACAGATCAGCGGCAGTAGCAACCAGACGCAATCCCTGCCCCGCGTTCGGATCCATAATTCCGACGAACCGCCCGGTCTGTCCGTCGTCTTTCCAGTGGCTGGCCTGTTCGCCGTCGCCTCCCGAATTGTCCGGGCCGCCGGTGGAAAGCCCCAGCCCCGATTCGCCGACAAAATGAACCTGCTCGCCGCCGATCAACTGCAAACGCTTGTCGTTCGTAATCGAATTCAACGTCAAGCTGCCGGGACGAAAGCGAAACAAATCCCAAGTCGTAGGAAAGAGAGGGAGCGTCGGAGAAAGTTCCTTGAACCCGACAAACGAATTGAAGCCCAGCGCGTGGCCAATTTCGTGCGAAGCAATCGCTTCAAAATCAATTTTGCCGGGATCAACTCCGTCAGTCGGGTCGAAGTCGTAACTGAATGCGGAGTTGAATCCGATGGCGGGCGGGCTGCCAATTTGCGCAGCTTCCGCATCGGGATTGGCCGTCGCCGACAACGCTCCCAGCGCGCGCAAAACTGGTGAACTGGCCGAAGTGTTAGCGGTCGCTCCCAAATCCGTGTTGATGAGAGTCGTCGGCAGCGCGCTGAAGACTTCGGCTTGGCGCGCATCTGCGGCTCTGGAAATCAGCAAATTGCGAATCACTCCGTACTGGCTGGAAATGCCCAACAACTGTGGAATGGTGGAACCAAGCGTGTCCGGTTCATACGCCTGCCCCATAAACATCGTTCCGAAATCCACGTCAATCACCACAGTGATTTGCGTTTGAATCACCGATTCCCATCTGGCCGCAGCTCGCAAAAATGATTGTTTGGCAGCGGCAAAAGATTCCAGTTGCTGAGTCCCGCGCAAGGTAATTTTCAGTCCTTGTTGTTGTTGAATCTGACTAACGGATTCGCCCGACAACTGATGCAGTTCCACCTGCTGGCGATTTTTCACGAACTCTGCGGCTTCGGTTTCAGTCATCGTCCGGCAGCTTGAACCTTCACCGGAGCGCTTCACGACATACCCCAATGCATCCAGACGTTGGATGTTTTCTGGCGAAATGCCTTCGACGGATTGAGCCTGCCGCGACGGCATCAACACCCAGCTAAAAAGAATGGCAAAAAGAGTTAGAGAGACAAAAATTCTGCTCAAGCGATTATTCATTCGATACCTCCGAATTGTTCATGCAGGATTGCAAACGGGACAAGCTGGTTTGTTTTCAAAACGGTGAGAGTTGGGGGCTGGATTGTGGATGAGACGCACGGCGAGTTGCAAGCCGCATTTCAAGAAGCCTGCTGCATTGCGCTGGCAAATTCAGCCAGCCCGACTTCCCAGGGAGGCAGTAGGACTTGAGGCTCCTGATTAGTGGTCAACACTGAATACGCAGGCCGCTTTGCCGGGCGAGGAAACTCATCCGTCGTGCAAGGTTCGACAGCGGTTTGAACTCCGAAAAGTTGATACAACCGCCGCGTCAGATCGAACCAGGTCGTTTGCCCGCCGCCTGCCAAATGGTAAACGCCGTAGCTTTGAGTTTCGATCAACCAGGCGATGGCCTCTGCCAGATGTGGCGCATAAGTCGGCGAGCCGTGCTGATCGTTGACGACTTTGACCAACTCTCTGTGCGATTGAGCCAGCATCGTTTTGGGAAAGTTTTTCGCGTTGGCAGGTTCGTGGTGATAGAGCCAGGCGGTGCGGGCAATGAAGTGGCGAGGATTGAGCGATGCCACAAATTGTTCTCCAGCCAGTTTGCTGCGCCCGTAAACCGACTGCGGATTGGTTTGATCGTTCTCGTGATAAGGCCGATTCCCTGTTCCATCAAAAACATAATCCGTCGAAACCTGAACCAGAGCGATGTTCAGTTCGGCGGTGGCTGTCGCCAGATTTCGCGGCCCATCCGCGTTGAGTTTGAACGCTCCGGCTTCATCATTTTCAGCCAGGTCAACGGCAGTATAAGCCGCGCAGTTGATGACTACGTTTGGACAATGAGCCGCAACAGCAGCGCGAACTTCGTCAAAATTGGTAATGTCGAGTTCAGCGCGATTCAGCCCCACAACTTCACGATCAGATAAAACTGTTTGCAGTGCCGAACCAAGCTGACCGCCTGCACCTGTAATCAAAACCTTCATCTCAATCCTCTTCAGCCAGACCAGAAGAAGAGATAACGGAAGAAACGGAATGAAGGGAACAAACGGAAATTCTCAAACCAAAGCTATTCCGTCTTTTCTGTTATTTCCGTATGTTCCGTTATCTCATTTCCCTTCAAACCACGGCAGAACATCCATCAACTGCTGTAAAGATTTGGCCAGCAGATCTTTCTTCGACAAGACCGGTTCGGCGATTTCACTCAGCGGCCAGTCAATGCCGAGTTCGGGGTCGTTCCACTGCACGCTGATTTCCGAACTCGGATCGTAAAAGTCCGTGCATTTGTATTCGACTTCGGCGATTTCGCTGGTTACGCAGAATCCGTGAACGAAGCCGGGCGGCACGTAAATCTGCCGGAAATTTTCCGCCGTCAACCAAGCTCCGACCCATTGTTTGAAGGTCGGCGAGCCTCTGCGAACATCAACGGCAACGTCAAAGATTTCGCCCGACAGCACACGAATCAGTTTGCCTTGTGGACGATTGATCTGAGCGTGCAAACCGCGAATGGTTCCGCGCTGCGAACGCGAATGATTGTCCTGCACAAATTCAAGATTAATTCCCGCGTCGCGGTATTTCTGCTGGTGGTAACTTTCCAGAAAAAAGCCACGCTCATCGCGGAACACTTGCGGTTCAATGAGAACGACTTCGGGAATTTCGGTGGGTATCACTTTCATTATTGCTCAAGCATTCTCAACAAATATTGTCCGTACTCGTTTTTCTTCATCGGTTCGGCGATGCGGCGAACGTCATCCGCCGTCATCCAGCCTTCGCGATACGCGATCTCTTCCAGGCAGGAAACCATCAGCCCTTGCCGCTCCTGCAACACTTGTATGAAACCTGAAGCCTGTTGCAAGGATTCATGCGTGCCCGTGTCCAGCCAGGCGATGCCGCGCCCGAGCTTTTCCACGTGCAGCGCGTTCCATTCCAGATAGGTTCGATTGACGTCCGTGATTTCCAGTTCGCCACGCGGCGAAGGTTTCAGGTTAGCGGCAACATCCAGCACGCGGTTGTCATAAAAGTACAACCCCGTCACCGCCCAGGACGAACGCGGTTGTTTGGGTTTTTCTTCCAGACTGATGGCCCGGCCTTCGGTGTCGAATTCGACAACACCGTATCGTTCAGGGTCGCGAACTTGATAAGCAAACACCGTCGCGCCCGTCATTCGCTGCGAAGCTCGGCGCAAATCTTCCGGCAACCCGTGCCCGTAAAAAATGTTGTCGCCCAACACCAACGCGACATTGTCCGTGCCGACAAACTCGCGCCCGATGATGAACGCCTGCGCCAATCCGTCAGGGCTTGGCTGGGCGGCGTAACTCAGCCGCAATCCGTATTGCGAACCATCGCCCAGCAAGCGCTGAAACTGCGCCTGATCCTGCGGCGTGGTGATGACCAGAATCTCTCGAATCCCAGCCAGCATCAGCGTCGAAAGCGGATAGTAAATCATCGGCTTGTCATAAATCGGCAGCAACTGTTTACTAACCGACATCGTGATCGGATATAGCCGAGTGCCGGAGCCTCCGGCCAAGATAATTCCCTTCATTCAATCTCCAAACTCACAGTTTTTTCCCATCACCCAGCGCGTTCAAATCGGCGGTGGCAGCGGAAAATCTTTTCGTGCCGGAGCAAATGCTGGTCGTAAGCACTTTGCCGCCTTCAGCAAACACCAGGTACTTTTCGCCGACTTTGAACCCGAAATTGCAGGAATTCAGCGGCGCCCGCAGAGTCAACTTTTTCGCTCGCGGCCCTTTCCAGTACTGTTCGACCTGGAACTCGACAACTTGCTTATCAACGCGAGTCGCCGACGTCACGATACCGACAAAAACGGCACTGGATCGTTTCACCTGTTCTTGAGTCGAAACGGGCCTCAAACAGTCACAAGCCAACACCGATTTGCCCATCGCACCAACCGCGATGACAACCACCAACATTGCGAATAATCGTGTGAATTGAATTTTCATTTGCATGCTGACCACTGGGTTCCTTTCTTATTTTTTGAATTTTCTTTTCAGAGCTAACTACTCAGCCCTAACCGCTCGCGCTCATACTTCCCAGCCAGCACGGTTTCGCACCACTTCCGGTTTTCGAAATACCAGCGAATGGTTTTGGCCAAGCCCGCTTCAAAATCATAAGCCGGTTGCCAGCCGAGTTCCGTTCGAATTTTCCCGGCGTCAATCGCGTAGCGTTTGTCATGGCCGGGTCGGTCGGCGACGAACTTCTTCAACTCCTGATAGCTGGTTTTACCCAGAGCTTTGAGCGCAGGGTTTTCAGCCGCCGGTAAGATTCGTTCGACTTCGTCGCAGATGCGGTCAACGATCTGCAAGTTCGTGCGTTCGTTGCCGCCGCCGATGTTGTATTTGCCTCCGGGCTGACCGTGTTGCACAGCCAGCAGGATTCCAGCGCAATGATCTTCGACATACAGCCAGTCGCGGATGTTTCCTCCGTCGCCGTAAATCGGCAGTGGCTTGCCGTCCATCGCATTCAGCAGCATCAACGGAATTAGCTTTTCGGGAAATTGAAGCGGGCCGTAATTGTTGGAGCAATTGGTAATCACCGTCGGCAAGCCAAAGGTTTCGTACCAGGCTCTGACCAGATGATCTGCCGACGCTTTTGACGCCGCGTAAGGCGAGTTCGGCGCGTACGGAGTGGCTTCGGAAAACAATCCCGTCGCTCCAAGCGAGCCGTACACTTCATCGGTGGAAACGTGCAGAAAACGAAAAGCCCGCCGAGCTTCGTCGCTCAGCTTCGCCGTGTATTTGCGAGCGGCTTCCAGCAAGACAAACGTCCCGGCGATGTTCGTTTCGATGAACGGGCTGGGGTCGTCAATCGAACGGTCTACGTGCGATTCCGCCGCGAAATTGACCACGGCAGCCGGTTGCGAATCGCGGAACACGACAGCCATCGCGTCTTTGTCGGCGATGTCCGCCTGGACGAACTGAACGCGGCTGTCTTTCAGCGCGTCTTCCAGACTGGCCAGATTTCCGGCGTACGTCAGTTTGTCCACAATGACCAGCCGGGCATCGGTCTTGGCCAGCGCGTACCGAACAAAGTTCGCGCCGATGAAGCCCGCGCCTCCGGTCACAATGATGGTTGGCATTGAAACAACTCCTTTAAGAATTGGGTACGCACGCACCAACGCGTGCTGACTCGCTCAGATAGCGCTGTGAAAAGAAAATACTTGAAGTTTA
>DAOMFR010000029.1:12648-14672 GCA_035429885.1 Blastocatellia bacterium | reverse complement strand
GGGGCACGTGCGTACCGATGGTTTTTACACCGCAGCCGGCGGAATTGTACAGCGCCTGACACCCTGTTGAGTGGTTGCGGCAGTAGGCGTTGTGGGGTAATGTGCTGGCCACCGAAGACAACCTTCTTTACCAAATACAATTTTTGCTCATCAAAATCAGGAGAGATGTTTATGCAGTTCGCTCAAACTTCGGGCACCCGATTACTGAAGTTTTTGGCCATAGGCTTCTTACTGTTGCTGGCCAACAGTTCCTATCTGGCGGCATTCGATTACCCAACAGTATTTTATATTCTGAACCTGGGGCTGCATTTCGGACTCGGCTTGCTGCTGACGCTGCTGTTTCGTGTGTATTTAACCAAGAACTGGCGCGAGATGACCGGCGGCGGCAAAATTGGCTCTCTGTTGTTGCTGGCGAGCGCCGGCCTGGGAACGTTTATCCTGATTTTTGGGGCCACGCGGCCTTATTTTGGATTCGGCAAGCCAGTGAAATGGGCGGCGACCTCGCATGTCATCGTAGGCATCGTCGGAGTTTTGATTTTCGCGCTGGCCATCATTCGGCAACGAACTCAACGAACATTCGCGCGCGCATTTGGCTTTGTGCTGGCGCTGGCTCTGCTGTTCCCGCTGGTGGCGTGGCAAGTTCAAAAGTACACGCGAGCCAGCCTCGACCACATTGTCAATCCCACCAATCCGCCGACTTCAATGGATGGCGAAGGGCAAGGGCCAAACGGACCATTTTTCCCTTCATCGGCGACAACAAACACGGGCGGCAAAATCCCATCGAACTTCTTTATGACGTCGGAAAGCTGCGCCCGTTGCCACAAAGACATTTACGACCAATGGAATTCTTCGGCGCACCATTTCGCGTCGTTCAATAACCAGTGGTATCGCAAATCCATTGAATATATGCAGGACACGGTTGGAACTCAGCCGTCGAAATGGTGCGCCGGTTGCCACGATCACGCGGTGTTATTCAATGGGCGGTTCGACACGCCGATCAAAGAGCAGATCAACACGCCCGAAGCGCAAAACGGATTGAGCTGCACATCATGCCATTCCATCACGCACGTCCGCAGTTCGATGGGCAATGGTGATTTCGAAATCGAATACCCAGCTCTGCACGATATGGCCACCAGCAAGAACAAGTTTCTGGAATGGAGCCACGACATGCTGACTTACGCCAAACCGGAAATGCACGGCAAGACCTTCATCAAACCGTTCATGCGTGACAACACGCCGGAGTATTGCGCTTCGTGCCACAAGGTTCACCTGGACGTTCCGGTCAACAATTACCGCTGGTTCCGCGGCTTCAACGATTATGACAACTGGCAGGCTTCAGGGGTTTCAGGCCAGGGCGCGCGCGCATTTTACTATCCGGACAAACCGAAAAAGTGCGCTGAATGCCACATGCCGCTGGTCAAATCCAATGACCCGGCAGCCAAAAACGGAATGGTCAAATCGCACCGCTTCCCTGGCGCAAACACCGCGCTGCCATTCGTGAATAAAGATGACGCCCAGATGAAAGTCGTTCAGGACTTCCTGAAAGACAAACAAGTCACCGTGGATATTTTCGGCATGTCGCCCGGCAAAGCGCGCGACGTGAAAGAAGCCAAAAACCGACCGGGCGAAGAAGCTCCGCGCCTGGCTTCGACTTTTGCCATCGGCGAAGAAGGCATGGATTTTGGCGCGTCCAAAGTGTTCATTTCCGAACCGACGGAAATCGTCGCCCCCCTGAACAAAGTCGAAAACCTGGCCGTGCGCCGAGGCGACGAAATGCGGTTGGAAGTCGTCGTTCGCACACGCAAGGTCGGCCACTTTTTTCCCGGTGGAACGGTGGACGGGTTCGACGTGTGGGTGGAACTCCAAGCCGTGGACAACAACGGCAAAACGATTTTCTGGAGCGGCAACACCGAAGACGAAGCCAATGGCCGCAAAGGCCCCATCGAAGCAGGCGCGCATCGCTATCGAAGTTTGATGCTGGACGAACGCGGCAACCCGATCAACAAACGGAACGCCTGGGCCGC
>DAOMFR010000029.1:0-12548 GCA_035429885.1 Blastocatellia bacterium | reverse complement strand
GACCTGCCGATCACCACCATGTCCGAAGACACTGTCACGATGCATGTGCTGAACAAAACCGACAAACTGCCGGAAATGAAGTCGGTCATGACCAAAGAAGTCCGCGAACGCTGGAACGATTACGGCATTGGGTTGCTGTTGCAAGGCGACATCAAAGGCGCCGAAGCCGCGTTTCTGAAAGTCACTCAGATGGAACCGGAATACGCCGACGGCTGGGTGAACGTCGCCCGCGCGCGGATTCAGGAAGGCAATATGGCGGCGGCGGAAGAAATGCTGACCAAGGCTTTGCAAGTGAATCCAACGCTGGCCAAGTCGCATTACTTTTACGCGCTGACACTGAAAGCTGACGGCAAGTACGACGAAGCGTTTCAGCATCTGCAAATCGCGTCCAACCAGTATCCGCGCGACCGAGTTGTGCTGAACACGATGGGACGTGTGATGTTCCTGCAACGAAAATATCAGGAGGCGGTCAACACCTTGCAGCGTGTCCTGCTGGTTGATCCCGAAGATTTGCAGGCGCATTACAACCTGATGCTCTGTTATCAAGGCTTGGGCAACACCGAACAAGCAGACCGCGAACGCAAACTGTACTTGCGATTCAAAGCCGACGAATCGGCTCAGGCAATCACTGGCCCGTATCGTCAGCTTCACCCCAAAGACAACAACGAACGCCAGCAGATTCACGAACACGTGTCTGTTTCATTGGGCAAATCAGTTCCGGCAAAACCGACCGGGACGACGGCTGCCAATAAATTCCGGAGCAAACAAGTCGCCGTGTTGCCACGCAAACCTCGCCTGGCAACTTCGACCAATTGACCACTGAAAGCGCCGTCGAACTTTGAAGAACGATCCATTTTGACATCGTAATGAACACACAACCCCGCTTCCCGAATCGAAAACTGGCCTGGGCAACAGTATTGCTGCTGATCGCGCTGTCCCTAGCGTTTGTGATGACTCCGGCAATGTTGATTATGCCGTTCAAGCCGCAAACGCCGCGCGCGCTGGAAATTTCGTACTGGCTGAAACGCTGGTCGCCGATTGTGACTGTTCTGGCGGCGCTGAGTTCGCTGGGGTTAGCCGTGTTGCTGTGGCTCAGCAAACGGTCTTGGTGGCAGCGCGGGTTGCTGGTGGTGTTGATGGTTCCCGCGTTGGCGGCGGCGTGGTTTGCCCAGCAAAATCATTTTGAGTGGATGTTCAATCCATTGCAGCAAACGGCGTACGCCAAGGCAGGCGACGCCGGTTTTGTCCGCGCCAAAGATATGGTGTTGGCCGTCACGATCAACGGCGAAGCGGTGGCGTATCCGGTTCGCCAGATGGCCTATCACCACGTCGTTCACGACACCGTCGGAGGCGTGCCGATTGTGGCAACGTATTGAACGCTCTGTCACACCGGTCTGGTGTGGGAATCGAAAGTAGACAATCAAGCCCTGAAATTTCATCTGTCCGGCATCAACAACCAGAACTTCATCATGCGCGATGAACAGACGGGTTCGTGGTGGCAACAGGTTTCCGGCCTGGCGATTCAGGGGCCGATGAACGGCAAACAGCTCACCGCAGTGTTTTGCGACGAGCTGACGTTCGCCACCTGGAAACAGGAACATCCTGAAGGCCGCGTGTTGAAACCCGACGAACGTGTCGCGGCCAAATACGAAGCCGAAGATTGGGAAGCGCAATACGAAAAATTTCGGGTCGTCACGCCAGTGGATCCGGCGGATCAGTTGAAACCGCGCACGTTGCTGGCCGGTGTGCAGGTCAACGGGCAATCCAAAGCCTTTCCGATGGAATCGTTGTTGGCTCAACAATTGATTCTGGATGAACTTGGCGGCGTGCCGATGTTTGTGCTGCTGGGGGAAGACCAAAAATCCGTTCGCGCGTTTGAACGCAAGGTGGATGGCCGCACATTGGAATTTTTCACGGTGACGGAAGGCAGCAAACGCCAATTGATAGACGCAGAAAGCGGCAGCATCTGGGATTTCACAGGTCGCTGCCAAAGCGGGCAACTTGCTGGCAAACAGCTAACGCCAATTCCAGTGCTGAAAGATTACTGGTTCGACTGGAAAATTTATCATCCGAAAACCGCAATTTATTTGTTGGGCGAGCGATTGGAAAAATAACGTCTGGCAAATGTTTCGCTGTTTTTCGGCAACCCATTTGGAGACGCATGCGATTACGACACCAATTCCATCAACTTTCGCCCAAACCCATCACGCCTTACGCCACAATCCGGAATACAACTCTGACCCAGGCCTTCATCGCCGGGTTGACCTTGTTGGCAATCTTTTGCCTTCCGGTGAACCTTCTCGCGCAACAGGCTGCGACGGCAACGCTGAGCGGGCGCGTGACGGACCCAACTGGCGCCATCGTCGCCAAGGCAACAGTTGCAGCCAAACTGAAATCCACTGGCGCGCAAAGAAAGACGGAATCCAACGGCGAAGGAATTTACGTTCTGTCGAATCTGGTTCCGGGGGAATACGAAATCACCATCGAAGCCAGCGGCTTCAAAAAGGTTGTAATTACCACTTTCAGCATTCAGGTAGGTCAAAGCATTGCTCGCGATGTCACGCTGGAAGTCGGACAACTGACGGTCACAGTGGATGATCTGGGCGCCACTGTTCCCTTGCTCAACACATCGTCCAGCGTCGTTGACGGCGTCATCAACAACAAAGTCATCGAAAATCTTCCGCTCAATGGCCGCAACTTCCTTGAACTTGCATTGCTGGTTCCCGGCAACGCGCCCGCGCCGAATTTCGACCCGACCAAAACCAACAGCATCATCATTTCGTCCGCCGGGCAGTTGGGACGCGGCAACAATGTGACGATTGACGGAACAGACAACAACGACGACGTAGTCGGCGGCCCGCTGTTGAACATTTCCCAAGACGCCGTGCAGGAATTCCAAATCGCCACCAACCGTTTTTCGGCAGAGCTTGGGCGTTCGTCGTCTTCGGTGGTCAATGTTGTGACCAAAGCGGGCACAAACGATATGCACGGATCGTTTTCCTTCTTTGAACGCGACCGGCGCTTGCAGGGTTTGCCCGCCACCTTTAATCGCACGGGAAATCAAAAGCCGCCGTTTGATCGCCAGCAGTATTCCGGAACGCTGGGCGGTCCACTGGTCAAAGACCGCGCGTGGTGGTTTGGTTCGTTTGAATATCGAAATCAGGATGGCGCAGTGTTGGTCGGCCAGCGCGACGTGGCAGCGCGCACGATTCGCCAAACATTCGCGTCCGCGCCGCAGGATGACCTGCTGGGAATGGCGCGCGGCGATTGGAAACCATCAGATTACGACAACCTCAGTTTTCGATACGCCATCGAACGCCTGAAAGACATTGGAGCCACCAAGCTGGATCGCGCCATCGGTTCCGCTTCGCAGCGGCAGAACAGTCGCAACAACCACCAGGCTTTTTTGACCAATTGGACGCGCTCGCTCTCTCCAACAGCGGTCAACAGTTTCAGTTTCAGCGTCAACAATTTCGTCAACCGCACAGTTCCGTTGGCGACCGGGCCGCAACTGACCTTCCCGTCCATCCAAGACGGCGTTTCGTTCCGCGTGCCGCAGGAAACGAAGATGAATCGGTTGCAATTCTCCGACACGCTTTCGCTGGTGCGCGGCGCTCATACGCTCAAATTCGGCGGTGAATTCCAGCGCATTGACGCCGGGTTCGATCTGGGAGTGTTTCAGCAAGGCAGAATCGAGTTGGTGCAGAATTTCGCCGATTTCGATCACAACGGCGATGGCAAAGTGGACGACAACGATTTGCTGTTTGCCGTCACGTTGCGCAGTTCCAAGCCGACACAATCGTTATTTCTGCCGAACACGGACAATAACCACGTCGCGCTGTTCGGGCAGGACGATTGGCGCGCGACCAGAAACCTGACGCTGAACCTGGGATTGCGGTACGAACTCGACACCAACGTCAAAAACAACAGCGGATACGGCAACATCAATCCGCTGGTGCGCAGCTTTTACAAAGGCAATCGCGGCGTTGATAAGAACAACTTCGCGCCGCGCGTGGGATTCAACTGGGCGATGAACGATGGCAAGACAAGCGTTCACGGCGGTTACGGCATTTACTACGACCGCGTGACGCTGGAAATCATTTCACTGGAACGAGGTTTGGACGGGCGCGCATTGGCGATTGAAGTGCGCGCCGGAAATGTGTTGACCGATCCAACCGGCGCGCCGATTTTCATTGATCCGGCGACAGGCAAATTCCGTCCGGGAGCGCCCACGCTGGCCAATCCCTTTAGCGGGTTCATCCTGCCGGGCGCGGGCGCATCGGGCATCAACATCATTGATAACGATCTGCAAAACCCGATGGTGCAGCAGTTCAATTTGGGCATTCAGCGCGAACTCGTGCGCGATCTGGTGTTGCGCGCGGATTACGTGCACAACTTCGGCACGCATTTCATCATTGGCCGTACCATTGGCACGGTCAACAATCCGGTGGTGGGCGGACCGGATCGCGTCGTCAATCTGGAATCGAGCGTCAAAACAAAATACGACGGATTGCTGTTGAGCGCGGAAAAACGGTTTTCCAATCGCTATCAGTTCCGCGCGTCTTACACGCTGTCCAAAGCCTTCAACTTTGCCAACGACGATCAAATTCCCTTTTCCAACGGCCCGGTGGATTCGCGCAACATCGGATTGGAATACGGCCCGACACCGAATGACCGCCGCCATTACTTCACGTTTTCCGGCGTCACCGAACTGCCGTTGGGCATTCGCCTGTCGCCGATTTTGACGTTGGCGTCGGGCGTGCCGATGGACATTCTGTTGCCGGATGCCAGCTCGCGCATTCCCGTTTTGCAGCGCAATGCGGGCGGACGCTTGTTCAACACCGGCGCGGAACTCAACAGCTTCCTCACTCAACTCAACGCAGCAGGCGGCGTGAATGGCCAGCGGTTGCCATTGGTGCGCGATGACGCGCGGTTTAATGACAAGTTCAGTTCGCTTGACCTGCGCGTGTCGAAGGTCATTAAACTTGGCGAAAAAGCGCGGATCGAACCGATCGTCGAAGTCTTTAACCTGTTCAACGTGACCAACATCCTGGGCGTGTCGAACGTTAATTATTCGGGATTCTCGAACGTGCTGGTTCGTGATAGCAACGATCCGACGAATGCCGGATATTTGAAATCGTCCAGCTTCGGGCGTCCGGTGACGACGGCGGGCGGCGTGTTCGGCTCCGGTGGACCACGCGCATTTCAGTTCGCAGCGCGATTTACATTCTAACGGCGGCATTCGCGACCAACTGTGGAATCAACAACACAACTCAAACGGCAACTTGGATTGGCGTCCGCCACCGCGATGATTGTCGGTGAAGTCATCGCGGTCGGCATCTTTCTCACTCCGGCGGGAATGGCGAAATCCCTGGGGTCGCCACTCTGGATTTTGATCGTCTGGCTGGCGATGGGCGCAATGGCCCTTTGCGGTGCGCTGTGTTACGGCGCGCTGGGCGCTCGCTTTCCCGAAGCCGGCGGCAGTTATGTGTATTTGCGCGAAGCGTATGGGCCAACCGTCGCGTTTCTTTATGGCTGGAAATGTTTTCTGGTGATGGATCCTGGCATTACGGCGGCGCTGGCAGTCGGGTTGGCGGGGTACATCGGGTATTTGGTGAATCTGTCGTCCACGGGCGCAAAACTGGTAGCCATCAGCGCAATTGTCATGGTCGCCGCCATCAACATTGTCGGGCTGCGATTTGGCGCGGGTCTGATGCGATGGATGACGGCGCTCAAACTCGGCGCGTTGGCGGTGATCGTGCTTTGGGCGATTGCGTTACGGCTGGGCGACCTGTCGCATTTCACGCCGTTTGTCGCGCAACGCGCTGGCTCAGCGCCGTTGCTTGGCGCGTTGGCGGGCGGAATGCTTGGAGCATTTTTCGCGTTCGGCGGCTGGTGGGATTTGAGCAAGCTCGGCGGCGAAGTGCGCGATCCGCAACGGACATTGCCGCGCGCAATGGTTTTCGGCGTTATTGCCGTCACGCTGGTGTACATTCTGACCAGTGGCGTGTTTCTGTATCTGGTGCCGCTGGATCGCGTGACTTCCGGCGAAACTTTTGCCGCGCAGGCTGGCGAAGCGTTGTTTGGCCCGTCAGGCGGCGCAATCTTTTCCGGCATCGTCATTGTTTCCGTGCTGGGGAGTTTGGCTGCCGTGGTGATGAGCGCGCCGCGCGTGTATTACGCGATGGCACGCGACGGCGTGTTCTTTGGCACAATTGCCAGGGTGCATCCGCGGTTTGGCACTCCGGCGCGCGCCATTCTGGCCGAAGCTGCCATGGCATCGTTGCTGGCGGCGCTCGGCACCTTCAATCAAATCGTTGCCTACTTCGTGTTCGTCACGGTGATTTTCATCGCGCTGACGGTGGCTTCGGTCTTCAGATTGAATCGGCGCGCGGGCAATTCCGAGGTTCCGCGTGTGCCCGGATATCCAGTGACGCCGATTGTCTTTTTAATCTTTGTGGCGTTGCTGCTGTTTCTGCTGGTGGGCAATAATCCCCGCCAAGCGCTTTTGGGCGCGGCCATCGTCCTGTTGGGCGCGCCGGTGTATTACCTGCTGTTTCATCGTCAAGAAAGGAAGAAACTCAATGGCTTGGATTAAGACCATTCCGATGTCCGAGGCGGATGAAAAACTGCGTCGCGCGATGGAAGCGCAACGAGAGTTGTACCCCATCGAATACGCCACGCCGGTACAGCCGACGGATGACGGCGCGGCGGGGATTGTCGCGTCGCACACACTGATTCCTGACGCGCTCTATCACGCGTTTGCGACCTTTGGCGCGCTGATGTCGCCCGACTTGCCGTTAGGAAGACGCCACCACGAAATGATCGCCACGATGGTTTCGGTTACCAACCGATGCCATTACTGAATTACGTCGCACGCAGAGTTTCTGCGTCGAGTCACAGTGGATGAGGAGTTGGTCAATGCCTTGCGTGAAGATTACACCACCGCGCCGATCACCGAAGCCGAACGTGTAATGCTCGATTACGTCGTGCAGTTGACCAAGGACGCCACGCGCATTTCGCCGGAATATCACCAGCGGTTGCGCAGCGTGGGGTTCAACGACCAGGCGATTTTGCAAATTACGCTGATCGCTTCCTGGTTCAATTACATCAATCGCGTTGCGGATGCACTGGGAGTGGGCCGTGACGGATGAACTTAACATATCCGCTCCCAGATTCGAGGATACCCAATGAGGCTTTATTCACCCCGCCTTTCCAGACTAACGCTTCTACTCATTTTCGCGCTCTCTCTGTTCGGCACCGCACAAGCGCAATTCACCGAAGCTGCGCTGAAAGGCCGCGTCACTGACACGGCAGGCAATGTGGTCGTCGCGTCGCCTGTTGTTGCGCGTAACGATCAAACCGGGCTGATTCGTTCGACGACGACGGACGACAACGGGGCTTATCTGCTGGCGAGTTTGTCGCCGGGCAATTACACGATTTATGTCCGAATCGCCGGATTCAAAACGTTTGAACAGCGCGCGCTGAAACTGAGCGTCGGCCAAACCACGGAACTCAACGTTAAATTGGAAGTCGGCGACGTGACGGAATCCGTCAGCGTCAGCGCCGACACCACGCAAGCCGCCGTTTCCACCGAAGCGCGGTTGGCGGACAATTTCGCCGGGCGCGAAATCAATTCGTTGCCGCTGCCACAACGCGACGTGTTTCTGCTGCCCAAATTGAGCGCCGGAGCGACGTTCATCGCCGGTTCGGCCAATTCCACCAAGTTGACCAATTCGCCGGTCGTCACCGTCAACGGCAACCGCTATCGCGGCAACAATTACGTGCTGGATGGCGCGATCAACACCAACCCGAACAACACGGGCGAACCGACGCTGGTCCCGGCGCTGGAATCGTTGGAAGAGGCGCAAGTTCAGACCAGCAATTTTTCCAGCGAGTACGGGCGCGGCAACGGCGCGGTCGTCAACCTGAGAACCAAATCCGGCACAAACGATCTGCACGGCAGAATTTGGGAATACCACCGCAACGGGGGGCTGAATGCGCGCAATTTCTTTTCGGCGACGACGTTGCCGCAAGTGTTCAACCAGTTCGGCGGCAACATCGGCGGCCCGATTCTGAAAAATCGCACGTTCTTTTTCGGCTCGTACGAAGGCACGCGAAACGCCATTGGGCGTCCGCTGTCGTTTCTGGTCGAAACGCCGCAACTGCGGAATTACGTGCTGACGACTTCGCCCAACAGCGTTGCGGCAAAACTATTCAAACAATTCCCTGCCCCGACGCCTGCGCCGACGGGTTGCGTGACCGCTGCCGAACAGCGCAACTGCCTGAGCACGCCACAGGGATTCATTCCGGCAATTGCTCTGGCGACGGCAACGCTGCGCGATTACGTGCGCTTCGATCAGTATCTGGTGCGCGTAGATCATTCTTTCAACAAGGGAATGGACAAACTCAACGCGCGCTGGATTTCCGAAAATCAGCGCGACAATGGCGGAACGAACTCCGCGCGCGCCACGCTGGGCAAAGCTTTGCGCGGCAGCCGCGGGCCGTTCGATGGATTTTTTGCCAACCTGAATCTGGGATACACGCACGTGTTCAAACGGGCGGTGAATGATGTGCGGTTTTCGTTCCAGGATGTGGACACAACACGCGGTAATGACGATGCCATCGTGCCGGACATCACCATCACCGGCGTTGAAATGCCGTTCGGCGACATTTTCAAATCCGGCACAAAGCTGCGCACTTATGAAATCCGCGACACGATGACGATGGATCACGGCAAACAAACCTGGCGGTTTGGCTTTGAGTTGCGCCGTGCGTTCAAAGGGCTTTCGATTGGCCCGCCAACGTCAGGCGCATTTTCGTTCCGCAACATCTCGGACTTTGTGACAGACAAACCGTTTCGCCAGACGCTGACGGTTGATCCGGCGACGGGAAAACCATCGGGCTTTGCTCGTTACTTCACCCAATATGAAGCGGGCGCGTTTTTCCAGAACGACTGGAAAATCAACGACCGGCTGAACGTGAATCTGGGCCTGCGCTACGATTATTTTGGCGACGTGTCGGAACGCGAAGATCGGTTGTCTTCAATCATTCTGGGCACCGGCAGCAATTTCAACGAGCGGCTGGCAAATGCCGCCATCGGTCGTGTAGATCGGTTGTACACGCCAGAAAAATTCAATCTCGCGCCGCGCATCGGCTTGGCGTTTGATCCGTTTGGCGACCGAAAAACGGCGATTCGCGCCGGATTCAGCCTGGCGTTTCAACCGCATCACGGACAATCCATTGCCGGTGCGCGCGCGCTGTCGCCCGATGCAATCCAGGGAGTTGTCCAACCTGCCAACCGCATTGGCACACGCATCCTGTATGACATTCCGGTTCCGTTTAACTCCGATTTCGCGCGCGGGTTAAACGCCAAAGGCGGGCTGAACACTCCACCGGGCGAAGCGGCGATTCGGTTGACTGGTTTCGTCGTCAACCCGACGATCAAAACGCAATACAGCGAAAACTGGTTTCTGAACGTTCAGCACGAATTCAAAAGCGGCTGGATTGCCGAAGTCGGTTACGTGGGCACGAACGGCATTAACCTGGAGCGCATTGACGACGTGAATCGGTTCGCGGGCGATTTGCTGGACGGCAAAGAAGATCGCATCAATCCGAATTTCGGCGTGCTGTTGTTTGTGACCAACGGAGTCACGTCCAGTTATCATGCCGCCACCGCCGAAATCCGCCGCTCGTTTAGCAATGCCAAACTCGGCGGCTTCTCGTTGCAATCGAATTACCGCTGGTCGAAATGGCTGGATACGGCGTCGGACACTTCGACGGGACAGTTCACGGACAATTCCGAACCCGGAAAAGGCGCACAAGACATCGCCTGCTTGTACTGCGAACGCGCGCGGTCGCTGTTCGACATTCCGCACCGATTTTCCGCCGTCGCCAGTTGGACGCCGATTCTGTATCGCGGCATGAATAAATTTGTGGAGCGCCTCAGCCGCGATTGGCAAATTTCCGGCATCGTCACGGCGCAATCCGGCAGACCGTTTTCCGTGTGGAACGGCGCGCCGTCCAATGTCGCCAACGGCAAAAACTCCGGCGGCGATTACAATCTGGATGGCGGAGGCGGCGCGGTCGGCGGGGGATTTTATGATCGCCCCAACGCTCCGGCTCCCGGAACGATCAAATCGTCGTTCAGCCAAAGCGATTTTCTGAAAGGATTGTTTGACGCCAGCCAGTTTTCCGCGCCCGCGCTGGGACAGGACGGTACGCTGGGACGCAACACATTTCGCGGGCCGCATTACGTGACTTTTGATTTATCTGTCGCGCGCAGCTTCACGATCATCGGCGAAAAGCAGCTTCAGTTTCGCTTTGAAGCCTTCAACGCGCTGAACAACGTCAATTTGTTTTTGCCGAATTCGGATTTGTCCCTGGCTTCATTCGGCAAATCCACCCAAGCCCACGAAGCCAGAACCATGCAGGGCAGCCTGCGATTCATTTTCTAAAGGTGATGATATGAAACTATTGATGTCCATCGTACTAAGCACATTGCTCTTCCCATTCGCGTTCGCTCAGGACGACACAAGTTCCTGGCGTCCGGCGACCGAAAAAGAATTGGCCTCGCTGATTCCCAGCCGCGCTCCGGTGGAAAAGGAACGGATCGAAACCGAGCTTCGTTCGGCTTCCGGCGTCACCGACGGCAAAGGCCATTTTGTTGCCGGAGTGTTGCTGATCACCGCCGGGTATTCGGCGCACGGCAAGTACACGCACTTTTTCATCACGCAAACGCCGATCAAAGTCGGCGACGCCAAAATGAAACCGGGCGAATATGTGTACGGGTATCGACGCGTGGATGAGGACACGCTGGAATTCATCTTTTACGAAGCCGCCACGGGAACCCAGGTTGGCACCGCCAAAGCGCCCAGAGAATCCCGCACCGGTCCGATTCGTTCGCTGTTGATTACGCCGCCCGTCAAAGGCAAAGGCTTGATCCAGATTGGGCGATTCGGTTGCGAATACAGCCTGGATAAATAATGGCAACGGCTCAGCGCCAAGCAGTGCTTCGCAAGCATCCTTGGCGCTGAGCAATTTGAGGAGAACTGAACATGATCCGCCTTATATTTCTGGTGCCTGTGCTGGCCCTGGCCAGCCTTTTTTCCGCGCCAGCTTCGGCTAGTAAGGGAGACAAAGCTCCGCTGCCCTTAATCAAAATCAGCGCGCTGGAAGATCAAGCCAGGTTGCGTGTCAAAGCGACGGCGCGCTTGGCATTCCCCGACGAATCTGCCGACGCCTTCAAAGGCGTGGAAACCTTTGATGCGGGTCGCGTCCCGAATTACGTGCGCGGATTAGCGCAGATCCCCAATGCGCCGAAACAGTTCGCGCAACTGTTCAAAACCTTCATCAGCGGCGGAACCGTCGCGCCGGAAATCAAAGCGGCGATGGGGTTGCGCATCGCTCAGGTCGGCGGCAGTCCGTATGTCGCCGCGCACACCATCCGCTTGTTGCGTGAACTTCCGCGCGGAGCCGAACTTCTAACCGCCTTGCGCAGCGAACCCCTGACCGGTTTGAAACCCGCGGAACAACGCGCGTTGCGATACGCGGAATTGCTGTCGCGCGACGCGCACGGCATCACCGATGCGGAGTTTCAAACCACTGGCGCGATTTACAACGACGCACAAATGGTCGAACTGACGATGGTCGTGTGCTTTTTCAACTACTTCACGCGGTATGCGGAAGCGGTGAATTTGCCGGTCGAAGCTTGGGCGATTGATCCAACGGTCAAACCCGTCCTGCCGGAACGCGAGAAAAACCGCCTGACCGAATCGCGCATCGCGCTGGTTTCGGACGACGAACTAAACGCCGCCGTCACCACCCTGAACGCGGCCAAAGAAAACGCCACGCAAGTAGGCGGCCTGGGATTGGGCATCGCCAACTCTCAACGAGCGATGTTGCTGGTGCCGGATTTTCAAGCGGCGTGGCGCAATTACGGCACCACAGTTCGAGCCAATAGCAAGATCGGACGCGAAATCCAACTGCACGTTTCCTTTGCGGTTTCGATGGCCAACGGTTGCCGCTATTGCACATTGCATCAAGTGCTGGGATTGAAACGGCTGGGCGTGGACCCGGCGAAGCTTCAGGCGATGAAGAAAGATGATTCCAACCTGACGCCTCGTGAGTTGGCCGCGGTCAGTTTCGCGCGCAAGCTGACGGCAAAACCGAACTCCATCACCGACGCAGATTACGATGCGTTGCGAAAAGAATTTGGCGATTACGGCGCGTTGGAAGTGGTGCTGCAAACCGGAGCGTTCGCCTTCATGAACCGATTCACCGACAACCTGCGGTTGCCCTCGGAAGACGAAGCAATTCGCGTTTATAAGGAAGTGTACGGCGGGAATTACTGAAGCGTTGACTGTAAGCCTCAGCGAACAGGATGGATCGCTGAGGCTTACAGGTTCAGTTGATGTCGGCCTTGGTGACGGTTTCAGCTTCTTCGATTGCTTCGGCCAAGGCGCGTTGATCCGCTTTTTCAGTCAGTTGCGCAGCCAGGGCGCGAAGTTGCGGAATCTGGCGATTGGCGGCGTCTTTGAATTTGCGAA
>DAOMFR010000028.1:37160-56891 GCA_035429885.1 Blastocatellia bacterium | reverse complement strand
TTTTCTTAGTATGGTGAAAGTCCTTTGAACCTTGGTTCCTTTGATCCTTTGTGTTGAATCTCTTGAATCCCCAGACAGGCAACTGGAAACGGATTTACCCTTATGCAGCTTCGTCTTTCCTTCAACCATGCTGTTGCAGCCTTGGCGCTCGTCGGAGCGCTTACGGTTGCATTCCCTTCCCACGCGCAATCCACCAAACAACGCGCCGCCAAATCCATCGAACCGTTGCCGAAACTGTTGTCGTTGCGTGAACAAACAACCGTGCGCGAACAGTGGCTGAAAAAACGATTGGAAACCTTGTTGTTGCCAATGATGCGGCGCAACGGCGTTTCGATGTGGATTGTCACCACCGAAGAGTTTCACCCGGACACCATCGCGGAATACATCGCGCCGCCAATCCCTTACGTTGGCCGCCGAGACTTTTTCATTTTCACGGATCGCGGCACAGACAAGCTGGAACGCATCGCACTGGTGCGCTATCCCGAAGAACATCTGAAAAATCATTTTGAAGTCTTGAATCCGCCCGGCAATCAGATTGCCGCCACGTTGCGCAAACTGGTCGAAGAGCGCCAGCCGAAAACCATCGCGCTGAATATGGGCGGCACGCGCGGCGCAACCAACGGATTGACCTACGACGCGCACAAATTCCTGGCGGAAACCTTGGGCGAAGAGTTTTCCAAACGCTTCACCTCTGCCGCTGCGTTGATCACCGAATACCAGGACACGCGCCTGCCCGAAGAGTTGGAGCATTACCGGCTGGCCGTGGCGTTGACCGACATTCTGACGCAACGCGCCTTTTCCAACGAAGTCATCACGCCCGGCAAAACCACCGTCGGCGATGTGCGCTGGTGGTTGTTACAACAGGTCAACAACCTGGGCCTCGGCGTCTGGTTCCAGCCTGATTTGCGCGTCCAGCGCCAGAATCGCGAAACCGGCAAGACGCAACAATTCCTGACCGTTGCCGATGAAGCGGTCGTGCTGGAACGCGGCGATTGTATCCACGTGGATTTCGGCTTGAACTACATGGGGATGAGTACCGACTGGCAAAAACATGCCTATATTTTGAAGCCGGGCGAAAAAGACGCTCCCGAAGGGTTGAAGCGCGCGCTGGCTAATACCAATCGCTTGCAGGATTTTTTGTTCAAACACGCCCGCGCCGGAATGACCGGCTCAGAGGTGTATGAGGCGACAATGGCCGACTGCAAACGCGAAGGAATCGAAGCAATGATCTATTCGCATTCCGTCGGCACTCAAGGCCACGCGCTCGGAGCAAGCATTGATTTCCGCCGTCCCGGAACCGGGCCAAAGGAATTGCTGCGGCTGGGGTCGTACACTTCGATTGAACTGAACACCTCCACGCCCGTCGCGGAATGGGGCGGCCAGAAAGTGACAATCATGGCGGAAGACGACGCCGTAATGACGGAACAAGGCTTTCAATGGTTCCGCCCGCGCCAGACGCAGTTTTATTTCATCAAGTAAGAGGTTGAGTTCATGGAACAGCAAAATCATCCACTAAGAGACATCACTCGCCGCCATTTTTTCAAACAAGCTGCCGGATTCGGAATCGGTTCGATGGCGCTCAGTTCGCTAATGAACGAACAGCTTTTGGCTTCGTCGGTCAACGCGATTGCGCCCAAAGCCAAGCGAGTCATCTACCTGTTTATGGCCGGAGCACCTTCGCAGTTGGATATGTTCGACTACAAACCGGTGCTGCAAAAACACGACGGCCAGCCGATTCCCGAAGAGTTCATCAAAGGCGAACGGTTCGCCTTCATTCAGGGCAGACCGAATTTGCTGGGCACTCCGTTCGAGTTCAAAAAGCACGGCAAGTCCGGCCAGGAAATGTGCAACCTGATTCCGAACTTGGCTCGGCATGCGGATGACATCGCGATTATTCGTTCGATGAAAACGACGCAATTCAATCACGCGCCAGCGCAGATTCTGCTGAACACTGGCCACCAGATTCCGGGCCGTCCGAGCATGGGCGCTTGGCTGAGTTACGGGCTGGGGAGCGAAAACAAAGACCTGCCCGCGTTCGTCGTGCTGCTGTCCGGCGAAAACAATCCTGACGGTGGCAAGAGTTGCTGGGGCAGCGGATTTTTGCCGACCGTGCATCAGGGTGTGGAGTTTCGTTCAAAAGGCGAACCGGTGTTGTTCGTTTCCAATCCTGAAGGCATCAGCAGTGACGTGCGCCGCCAATCGCTGGACGCAATTCGAGACCTGAACCAGATCAATCGCCAAGCCATCGGCGATCCGGAAATTGACACGCGCATTGCCGCCTACGAAATGGCGTACCGCATGCAAACCAGCGTTCCCGAACTGACCGACATCGCCAAAGAACCCGCGAAAGTCCACGAAGCGTACGGCACAAAACCCGGCCAGACCTCGTTTGCCAACAACTGCTTGCTGGCTCGGCGATTGGTCGAACGCGGCACACGCTTCGTGCAACTGTATCACTGGGGTTGGGATATGCACGGCAACGGTGTCGGTGTGGACATTCCGACCAAGCTGCCGCGCATGTGCCGCGAAATTGATCGCCCAATTGGCGCGTTGCTGGACGATTTGAAACAACGCGGTTTGCTGGAAGACACGATTGTGATTTGGGGAGGCGAATTCGGACGCACGCCCGTCAACGAAGCGCGCTCCGGTTCCAAACTGCTGGGCCGCGACCATCACCCGCGCGCGTTTGCGTATTGGGTCGCGGGTGGAGGCTTCAAACCCGGCGTGACCATCGGCCAGACGGATGAGCTGGGCTACAACGTGGTCGAAGACACCGTGGAAGTCTATGACTTGCAAGCGACTGTGCTGCACCTGCTTGGCATTGACCATCTCAAACTGACTTATCGCTTCCAGGGACGCGATTACCGATTGACCGACGTTCACGGCAACGTCGTGAAAAAATTACTGGCTTAACCTGCATGACCACACGAAGAGAATTTCTGGCACACGGCAGCAGCGCGCTGTTGCTGCCGTACCTGTTCAAATCGCAAACACCATCGAAATTGCGCGTGCTGTTCATTGGCAACAGCTACACCTATTTCAACAACCTGCCGCAATTGCTTACTGGTTTGGCGGCGTCGGCAAAACCACCGCAAACCATCGAAACCGAGATGATCACGGTTGGCGGCGCGACGCTGAAATCGCTGTGGGCGGGCGGCAAACCACAAATAGCGCTCTCTGGCAGCAAATGGGATTACGTCGTCTTGCAGGAACAAAGCACGCTGGGGATGTCTCGGATGGTGGACGGCATTCCGCAGATCAGCGATCCCAAAAACTTTCACCAAGCCGTCCGTATGATTGACCCGGAAATCAAAAAGGCCGGAGCCAAACCGTTGTTGTATATGACCTGGGCGCGCAAGGATTCTCCTGACAAACAACCTCTGCTGACCGACGCTTACCAAAGCATTGGCAAAGAACTTGGCGACACGGTCGTACCTGTGGGATTGGCTTGGCAAGCGGCGCTAAAAGCAAAGCCGACATTGGAGCTGCACATTGCCGACAAAAGCCATCCGACTCCGGCGGGGTCGTATCTGGCGGCGTGTGTCTTTTACGCGACTTTGTTCGGCAAAAGCCCGGAAGGATTAACGTCGCGAATCTCCGGCACAGTCATTGATCACACGGGCAAGGTTGGCGATTCGCAAGGCGAACTGGTCAACCTGAACAAAGAAGAGGCCGCGTTTTTGCAAAAGATCGCGTGGCAAACAGTTCACCAATCGCAAAAGCAATGAACCTGATGAAAAAGCTGAAACTGATCTGCGCCGTTCTAGCTCTTTTGATTACGACGGCGTCTTTGACTCTGGCGCAAAGCGAGCAAAAGTTTGCCGAGCTGGGCGATTTCAAGCTGGAAAGCGGCGAAGTGATTCGAGATTGCAAACTTGGGTATCGAACCTTCGGCGCGTTGAACGCCAGCAAGTCGAACGCCATTCTCTTCCCCACCTGGTTTGGCGGGAAAAGCGAACAGCTCGCCGGAAATTTTGGCAAAGACAAAATGGTGGACGACACGCGGTTTTTCATCATTGCGGTGGACGCGATCGGCAATGGCGTTTCGTCTTCGCCATCGAATAGTCGCAAACAACCGGGCGAACAGTTTCCGCGCTTCACCATCCGCGATATGGTCAACGCGGAGCATCAATTAGTGACGCAGGTGTTCGGCATCAAAAAGCTGCAGGCCGTGATGGGCATTTCGATGGGGGGGATGCAGACGTTTGAATGGATGGTCGCCTACCCGGAGATGATGGAACGCGCCGTTCCGATTGTCGGCACCACGCACCAGACGGCGTTTGATTTGCTCCTGTGGTCCACCGAACTTAAGGCGATTGACGAATCTCGCAAATTTGACACCAGTGAAAATGCCGGGGCCACTCTGGTCGGACGCATTCACACACTAGCACTGTTCACTCCGGCGTATCGAAATTCGGCAACGTCGCCGAAAGAGTTTGAAGCTTTCGTCAAGAAAGAAGAACAGAATTATCTGGACACGTTTAAGGCCGATGACTGGGCGTCACAACTTCGCGCAATGATGGCTCACGATGTCAGCAAAAAGTTCAGCTCCATGCAGCAAGCCGCGCAGGCGGTCAAAGCCAAAGTGCTGGTCGTCATCGCGCGGCAAGACATGATGGTGAATCCCGATCCGGCGACCGATTTTGCCCGACTGATCAAAGGTGAGCTGTTCGAAATCAACAATGCTTGCGGCCACGTATATGCCACGTGCGAGGGCAGCAAAGTGAACGCGGCGGTCTCTAAATTTTTAGTTCAATAACCTACAACCAACAGAGAGGAAACAATCCACATGGAAAACAATTCAAGGCGCGATTTTCTCGCCAAAAGCGCGGCAGGCGTTGCGATGACTGCGGCAAGCTGGAACCGAGTTCTGGGCGCGAATGACAAAGTCCGACTGGGCGTGATCGGCACGGGCAATCGCGGAGGCGACGTCATGAACTGGTTCATGAAAGAATCAGACTGTGAAGTCGTGGCACTCTGCGACGTGTATGAAAAAGCCATGCTCGAACAAAAAGAAAAAGCAGGCGGCAAACCGAAAACCTATGCCATCCACAACGAATTGTTGGCCAACAAGGACGTGGATGCGGTGTTGATTGCCACGCCCGACCACTGGCATGCGCAAATTGCCATTGATGCCTGCAACGCGGGCAAAGCCGTCTATTGCGAAAAGCCGCTGACCTATACCTGGCAGGAAGGTCACAACATCATCAAAGCTGTCAACGCCAACAAGACCGTTTTTCAGGTCGGTCTACAACAACGCAGCGGCACGCATTACGCCGAAGCCAAACGCGAGTATTTCGACAGCGGCAAGATTGGCAAGATTGCCATGGTTCGCACGTACTGGCACGGCAATGGGTATCACTTACGCAAACCGAATTTCACCGAACAGCCTGCCGGGTTGAACTGGAAACGGTGGCTAGGTTCGGCCAAAGACCGTCCGTTCAATGCGCACCAGTTTTACAACTGGCGAGCGTATTTCGATTTCGGCGGCGGACAAATCACCGACCTGTTCACTCACTGGATTGACGTAGTGCATTGGTATCTGGGCGAAGAGATTCCCGTGTCCGCGACGGCAGCGGGCGGCGTGTACAACTACAAGGATGGACGCACCGCGCCGGACACAATCTCCATCCAGTTGGAATACCCGAAAGAATGGATGGCGACCTTCGACGCGACGCTGGTTCCCGGCGCGCGCGGAGCAGCAATTGAATTCATGGGAGCAGGCGGAAGTCTGTACATTGACCGTGGCCGTTACGTCTGGCAGCAAGCGCCTGAACGAAGACAAGCTCCGCCGCCAGCTGTGACGGTACAAGCCAAGAAGCCATTGGAAGCCGAACACGTGCGCAACTTCCTGGACTGCATCAAGGCGGGCAAAACGCCGAATTCTGACGTGGTCAGCGGCCATCGGTCTGCGCTGGCGTCGAACCTGGGCAAGATCGCCTATCTGCAAAAACGCCGCATCACGTTCAACCCGGCAATTGAAAGAGACTTTGTGCTGACGTCTTCCGCACAAGCCAAAAAGTAGAAGCCTTGATAACGCCGTGACAGTTGGTCACTCTGCCTCACGATTACGGGGTGACAGACTGTCACGGCGAGCTTTTCAGAAGCGTGCTGTCACCTCTTCATCATCATTCATTTCCAACGACTTACTATCCGCGCGCAAACGTGGTACGCCTGTTGCCATCAGGAAACTTGTTTCCAGGAGACTGACTACGTGTTCTCCTGATCTCTCCGCATTCTTTAACTGTTTTTTCGGAGGTCTCACGCGCATGCTTACTCGCTTCAGGTTTACCAAATTCGGCGGAATCGCGCTGTTTGTTTTGGCTACGGCTTTTTTTCTAACCAACTCTTTCAATGTACACGCCAGTGATGACAGTGATTTTGAATTCACAGGCTTGATCGAAGTTCTGCCAACGACAACAGGATTCATTGGCGATTGGAAAGTTGCCGGACGAACGGTTCACGTTACATCCACCACACAACTCAAACAATCCGATGGTCAATTTGCTGTTGGCAAAACCGTCAAGGTTGAAGGCGCGAAGCAGACCGACAATTCGGTAAACGCAAAAGAAATTGAGACCAAATCCTCTTCAACAGGCGGCCCGCCTTCCAGCTTCAAATTTTTCGGAGCAATTGAAGAACTCCCCAACACCACAGGCCGAATCGGCGATTGGAAAGTGGCCGGCCGCGTGGTTCACGTCAGCACAACCACAGTCATTGAACAGAACGAGGGGCCGGTCGCTGTTGGCGCGAAAGTCGAAGTAGAAGGCAGTCAACGCGCGGATGGATCAGTGGATGCTCGCAAAATTCATACAGACGACGATTCCAGCAGCACTGGCGCCATCGAATTCAACGGCACAATTGAAAGCTTGCCCAGCACAACCGGACGGATTGGCGAATGGGGGATCAGCGGTCGCAAAGTCAATGTCACCGCCGCCACTCGCATCAAACAAGACAAAGGCGCAATTGCTGTTGGCGTGTTGGTGCAGGTCAAAGGTGTGTTGAAATCTGATGGTTCTGTGGATGCAACAGACATCGAAACCAAATCCAGCGCCACCAATCCTGGCGGCGGCAGAGTTTCAGAATTTTACGGAACAATTGAAGCCTTGCCAGGCACCACCGGCCAGATTGGCGCCTGGACAGTGAGTGGGCGCAAAGTTAACGTCACCTCTTCAACGGTGATCGAAAACTCAAGCCAAGGCATTGCCGTCGGAAAGCGCGTTGAAGTCAAAGGCGCTGTGCAAGCAGACGGTTCAATCAATGCCACCAAAATCGAAATCAAAGGCAGCACGGGTTCGCCAAGCTCCGGCATTTTGTATGGCAAGATCGAAGCGCTGCCGGCGGTTACCACTTTGATTGGCGATTGGAAAGTCGCGGCGAAAACGATTCACGTCACCGCAGCAACAATCATTGAACGCAAATACGGCACGGTCGAAGTTGGCGCATTCGTTGAAGTGTACGGCACTGCGCAAGCCGATGGTTCAATCAACGCTACCAAGATTGAAGTTAAACAAGGCCCGGGCAACGGCGGCTTTATGAGCTATGCGCCGGTTGCGACGGTTAGCTCTGCCAGTTACCGCGAAGATAATTCGCCGGAATCCATCGTTTCCGCGTTCGGCAATGGGTTATCATCAAGCACCTTGATTGCCTCCACGCAGCCGTTGCCGCTCGGCTTGGGGGACGTCAGCGTTCTGGTGGACGGACGACAGGCCAGACTGTTTTTCGTTTCCCCGAACCAAATCAACTATCAGATTCCTTCTGACGCACCTTCCGGTCTGGCCAATGTGGTAATTTCAAAAGCCGGCGAGGTCGTTTCTCAAGGCACGATTCAGGTGTCGAATGTTGCGCTGAGCTTGTTCACCGCTGACGCTTCTGGTCAGGGCGCTCCCGCCGGATTGTTGCTGAGAGTCAAGACCAATGGCGAGCAAGTGTATGAATCGCTGGTTCGTTTTGATGCGGCGCAAAACAAACTGGTTCCTGCCACGATCGTGCGCCGAGCCGGGGAGCAGCTTTATCTGATTCTCTTTGGTTCCGGGTTGCGTAACGCTCCAAATTCCGATGGCGACACCGCCAACGGAGTGGCCGAAAGCGTCTCCGTGACCATCGGCGGCGTCAATGCCCCAGTGATTTACGCCGGTGTCGCGCCGGGGTACGTCGGACTGGAGCAACTCAACGTGCGCATCCCGGATGACGCGCCATCGAATCCGAATTCAGTCGTCACCGTCAAAGTCCGTGACGTGCTGAATAGTCTTAAACAGGCCAATAATGTAACGATTTCGATTCAATAAGATCCCTACCGGCGAGAGATGTCGGGGGATAACTCTGGCCGGTTTGGTAGGCGATGCCCGTTTCTGCGGAGAGATTCGGGCATCGCCGTCTGCGTGGTAATCGGTTGTCCCAATGAGAAAGGCTGTTTCACAACAAAACAGAGCTGCCGCTTGGGCAATAGCCATCATCGTCGTTTCGACCTTGGTGGCTTTAGTCGTTGATTGGCGAGCTCCGTGGTTGGGTCTGTACACGCGCGACGCGCTGATGCGCGCTCGTGGCGTGATGGCTCCGCCTGAAGAAATCACCATTGTCGCCATTGACGACGCCAGCATTGCGAGATTTGGGCGATTTCCGTGGTCGCGGGCGCTAACGGCTCAAGCACTGGACAAAATCTCCGCCGCCAATCCCAAAGTCATTGGCGTCAGCGTTCTCTACAGCGATGTCACGAAGGAAACCGACGATGCGGCTCTGGCTCAATCCATCAAGAATGCTGGCAACGTTGTAGTAGCCGCTCAACTAACCACTGAGCAAAACCGTTCAGTGTGGTTGCGTCCTTTACCCGCCATCGAACAGTCAGCAGCAGCGGTCGGCCACGGCAATATTTTAACCGATTCGGACGGCGTCGCCCGCGCTGTGCTGTTGCGCCAAGCCGACGACGAGGCGCATCCGCTGTGGGCCATGTCCGCAGAAATCGTCAGAATCGCGGATGGCGCGCCAGCCGGCGAACCTTTTGAGGCTCCTGGAACCGTGCGAATCGCTGCGCGCACAATTCCTGTCATCACCGACCAATCAACTATTTTTGCCACGGGGCAATCCGTCGACGCGCTGAAAACTTTCCCAGCTAGCCGCTTACCGATAGATTTCATTGGCCCGACGGGTTCGTTTTCAGCGCGCACGGTCAGCTTTGCTGACGTGGTTGATGGCAAAATCAATTCTGATGAATTTCGCGGCAAGTATGTGTTGATCGGCTCGACTGCAGCCGCAATGAGTGACCGCATTGCGTCGCCATTTACCAAATTTGAAAGCGACGACGGCAACCAGCACGGCGCGTTGATGCCTGGTGTAGAAGTTCTGTCCAATTCGGTTGCAACGATTCTGCGTGAACGCTTTTACACCGAAACTCCAGATTGGATGATTGCACTATTCGCAGCATTGATTGCTGCCGCAGTCGTTTTCGTTCTGATGATTTTTCAGGGTAAACCGGAGGCGGTGCAACCAGCGGCACTTCTGGTTTTCTTGTTCGTCGTGATTTTGCTGGGATCGTATGTGGCTTTCGTCAACTGGTTGATTGTGCCTCCGTTGATTCCTGCGTTAATAGCGTTCGGAACGGCGACGCCGTTAACGCTACTCTACCGCTCGCTAACGCTGAGCATGCATCTGGATGCGCGTTTCGCCGAATTGCTTAACGAAAGCGCGAAACTGTCGCCGATGGCCATGAATTTTGCAGGTGAAGCTGAGATGCCGCGCAGCGGCAGTTTCTGGCCTCACGGAACCAATTGGAAATTACGATTGCTGGAAACCTTGCAACGGCAATTGACGGCTCGGTCGCAGTTTGTGGATCGCGCCCTGCGGTCAGTCGAAGATTGCTTATTAATCGCGGATTCTCAAGGCCGCATCGTCTTCGCCAATCCGCGTGCGTCCCAAGTGCTGGCGTCGTCCGAAAAACCACTGCCTGGCGATAATCTGTTCGGGCGATTGAATGCCAGCGATTCAAGCTTTGCCGGAAACCAGGCGCAAATGCTCTCGCGTCTGTTGGATGACCGGCAATCCATCGAATGCGAACTCGCAATCGGCGAATCGCAGCCGCGCTTTTACACTCTTCGAATGGCTCCTGTCGTTTCAGGTGAAGATAATTCTTCGTTAGGCATCGTGGCGACGCTGGCCGACATCACGAAACAGCGCGAATTGCAGCAAATGAAAAACGACGTGATGGCGATGATCACGCACGAGATGCGAACTCCGCTGACAGCCATCAGAGGCATGAGCGAAGTTCTGATGCAGTTTGACGCCGACGCCGACCGACGACGCGAAATGCACCAGACGATCAATGAAGCAGCGCAGCGGTTATCGCGGATGATTGACGAATATCTGGACATCTCGCGACTGGAATCAGGCGTTCGACAATTGCGAATCGCTTCGGTTCGATTGGCGACATTGATTGAACAGAATTTGTTGCTGATGGAGCCACTGGCAATTCAGCGCGACATCAAACTGACCCGGCAACTCGCAGACGATTTGCCGGAAGTGCTTGTTGACGAAGATCTGATTTCGCGCGCGCTGACCAACTTGCTGGGCAACGCAATCAAATACAGTCCACCCAATTCAGAAGTCATCGTTTCGGCAAAAACCGATGGCAAATCGTGTTTCGTTTCGGTAAGCGATCAAGGTCCTGGAATCCCGCCGGAGCTTCGAGTGCGCATTTTCGAAAAGTTTTATCGTGTTCCGCGAATCGAAGACGCTGATGCGCCGGGCACGGGACTTGGCTTGGCAATGGTGCAAGAAATTGTGGAGTTGCATGGAGGCAGGGTGATGTTGGAAAGTGACGCTGGCTCTGGCTCAACCTTCACGTTGCGCCTGCCGATCCAATCTCCGTTGAGCAAGAAATGACGGGTAAAATTCTGCCAAAGATTTTGGTTGCCGATGACGACCGTTTGATTCGCATGACGCTGGAAACCGGGCTGACACTCAATGGGTTTCAGGTCAGTTTGGCACGCAGCGGGCGCGAGACAATTGCTGCGGCGCGGGAACAGAACTTCGACGCTGTCATCAGCGACATCTACATGCCCGACGGAAACGGGCTGGAAGTCGTGCGCGAGCTTCGCGCGACACAACCGTTGTTACCGGTAATCCTGATGACGGCGCAAGGCGAACTGGATGTCACAGTTCAGGCTCTCGCCGAAGGCGCAAATGACATTATCGCCAAGCCTTTTGAAATCGCGATGTTGGTTTCCGTCCTGCAAAAACATCTGGGCGCCAACCGCGAAAAGACCGCAGCCCAGGATTCGCAACCCGAAGCGGATTTTTCCCGCTCTGGGTTAGTTGGCCGCAGCGCGGCAATGATAGATGTTTACAAACTGATTGCCTACGCCGCTCGAACGGATGTGACGGTGATGATCACAGGCGAATCCGGCACAGGCAAAGAGTTGGCGGCGCGTGCCATTCACGAATTCAGTGCGCGAAAAACCCAGCCGTTTATTGCCGTCAACTGTTCCGGACTGACCGACACGCTGCTGGAAGCGGAACTATTCGGACACACCAAAGGATCTTTCACCGGTGCGAACACTGATCGCACCGGTTTCTTTGAAGCAGCGGACGGCGGCACGTTATTTTTGGACGAACTGGCTTCGACCAGTCAGGCGTTTCAGGCCAGCTTGTTGCGCGTGTTGCAATCCGGCGAAGTTCGCCGAGTCGGAGCCACCGCGACGCGTCGCGTCAATGTTCGCGTCATCGGAGCCAGCAATTCGCCACTGCGCGAACTGGCGGAACGCGGCGGGTTTCGCCCGGACTTGTATTACCGGCTCAGCGTGTTGACCATCGACTTGCCGCCGCTGCGCGAGCGTGCCGGGGACATCGAGCTGCTGGCCCAACATTTGTTGCGTCGCAATAGTGCTGGCAACCCAGCGCCGATTCTGTCGCAGGAAGTGGTAGAGGCATTGCTGGGTTATCGCTTCCCCGGCAACGTACGCGAGTTGGAAAATGCCCTGAAGCGCGCCTCCGCTCTTTCCACCAACGGAGTCGTGACGTTGGATTGTTTGCCGCCGTACATCGTGGCAGAAGGCGGTAATGCCTCCACCGATTCAACGCCGGGCGAATCGTTGCAAAATCTGGCAACCGATTGGCCTACGCTGGAAGAGTTGGAGCGGCGATATTTGCAGTTGGTGCTGGAAAAAGTTCATGGTAATCGTCAGCACGCCTCTGATTTGTTAGGAACGGCTCGTCGCACCGTTCAGCGTTTGATCGCCCGTTATGGGCTTGGAACGTCTGAAGAATCTGCCATTGAGTTTATCGAAGAATCTACTGAATCACCTGAAAGTCCCCTGCAAGAGGAATCGTCTTGGAAGTAAATGCCGGTTTCGTTCGAAAACTTGTTTTCACCTTTTGCGCCCTGCTGGCGACAGCCGCAGTGGAACTTTCCGCATTCGCTCAATCCGTCGAAGCCAGAATCGCCAGCGTCAGCGGCAAAGCGATCCGAATCAATCGCTCAACTCAGTTCGCCGCCAAACGTGGCGATAAACTGGCTCCGGGCGATGAGATTGACACGCAGGGTGGCGGACGCGTCACCGTTGAACTAACCGACGGCAGCCTGATTTCTGTCCAACCCGGTTCGCGCGTCATTTTCAAAGATTACCGAACTGTCAGTTCGTTGCGAGAATTGATTCAAGTGCTCCTTGGACGCGTCCGAATCAAGATCAATCATTATGGCGGCAAGCCGAACCCTTACCGGGTGAACAGTCCATCGGCTTCGATCCTGGTGCGAGGCACTGAGTTCAGCGTGGGAGTTGACGCCACAGGCGACACCAGCGTCGTGGTGTATGACGGTTTGGTTGAAGTGGAAAGCCTGAGTGATCCGACTCGTCGCACACTGGTGTCTCCGGGCCACGGTGTGCTGGTCAAAGCAAATGAAGACTTGCGCTTTTTTACGCCTGGCTCCGGCAACGAGATCGGCGAACGCAGTGGCAGGAATTTGGACAATCACCAACAACTGCTCAATTCAACGGCGTCGACTTCAATTACGTCCGGAACGATCAGGAACTATGTTGCCAGAGATTATGAACGGTATGTGGACAGTCTGGTCGAACCCGGCGAATCTGCGCCACTACTGCGCTTTACGGCATTTTCTGACTCTCATCTCGATAGCCTGGAAAACCCCGCTTACGCCACGGAGTTCAAACGGTTTGAAAGCCGCACGCTGGCGATTTCTTCGCTCAGTGATTCCATGAGAAAAACCAGCACTCGATTGCCACTGAGCCCCAACTCCAACTCCGCCGAACCAATTGATGCGGGCTATCTGGTGCAGAACACCTTCTTTTTGCCGCTGGCCCAAACCCGTTGGGTGATTGGCGGCAACTTCGCCAAATCCAACAGCCGGGTCAGGGCTTTTTCCGAACAAGAAGTCACTGGCCCCATCACGCCGCTTTTCCCGGATGGTGTGCCGGGTTTGCGAACCAGCAAAAGCTCGACCCACGCAGATTCGAACGGCGGCTCATTGATGTTGGCTCGCAGCTTTGGCCAGGAAGGTCGGACAAGCATTGGAATTGGCGTTGAGTACGTCAAAGGACTTGGAGAACTCAGCGGCTCAACGTCGCTGACCAATGCCCTTGGTTTGCGCGCTGCCGAATTGATCGAGGCCAAATCAAACATCGAACGAACCCGTTTCAAGCTGGGGCTTTCTCATCAATTTTCAAATGGCCACAAGCTGGGAATCTTTTATCGCCACGGTTTATTATCGGCCAACGACAATGACGAAATGCGAACCTTCAACAGTTTGCCACTCGCGCTGGATTCCGTTCAGTATTCCAGCCAATCGTCTGAACTCGGAGCGCGCTTGCGCGGCCCATTGACCAGAAAACTCTTTTACGGTGCTGAAGCTCATTGGCTGACCACCGGAGTCCGAGAAAACATCAACCGGTCAATCATTGTTGAGGCATCCGAACGCGAACGTGTTCATCGCGTGGCGGCCAGTTTTGGATTGGGATATGCCTTGCGCCGACAAACGGTTTTAAGCGCGGACGTGTCTGCCGGGGTTTCAAGAATTCGGGAAAATTATTACGAGCGCGCGACAGGCAATCCGCTTGAGCGTGAGTTGGCGCGATTGCGGTTTCTATCAGTTCAGGCAGGAGCTCAAACAGATTTGTGGCGGAATCTTTTCGCCAGCGTTTCATTTTTCAAGGTGGGGCAATCGCGCACTGAAGATCACAAACTGTTCCCCAATCGGTTTGGCCAGGTTCTGGACACCAACGGTTTTTTCGTGCCTGATGGAATCACGAAGGAACGTCTTTCCGACAACTTCGCCGACTTTGGCCTGGGCTGGCGCCTGACCAAAAGCTTGTTGGCAGAATACGTCTTGGCCACAAGTTACGGACAGCGGGCGCCAAATCATATTTTTCTTTTACGGTATACATTTAAACGCGAAGAGTGAAGTTCTGATTTCAATCAACAATGAAACCATCAAATAGACTTATCGGATCAATTGTCAGCATCGGAGGGTTTGCCATTACAATCTGCCTGCTGCTGACAACCCCAAGCACTTCTGCACAATTATCAAACAACTCTTTTCCGCCGCTTCCCAACGGCAAAGCCGCCGATGGAGCCGCTCGTTTTGTTGTTATGGGCGATACCGGAACTGGCAAAGAAGCTCAATTGGCCATTGCCGAACGTATGGCAGACTTTTTCGCTGAACGCGCTTACGATACAGTCCTGATGCTTGGCGATAACATTTACTCTGGAGGCAAAAGTGCTGATCTGGTGAAAAAGTTCGAACAGCCATACGCCAAACTGCTGAAAGGCGATGTGAAGTTTTACGCCTCGCTGGGCAATCACGACGTCAGTAAAGGGCGCGCACTTCAGATCAATTACCCCAACTTCAATATGAGAGGCAAAGCGTATTACTCCGTCACCAAAGCAGATGGTTTGATTGATTTCTTTGCAATTGATTCCACCGGCTTTGATGTTGAACAGCAACAATGGCTGGAAAAAGCGCTGACCGCTTCCAACGCTCGCTGGAAAATCCCATTCTTTCACCATCCAATTTACTCCTCCGGCAAAGCGCATGGTTCTGACACCAGATTGCGCGCCAAACTGGAACCGATCTTTGTCAAATTCGGGGTAAAGGCTGTGCTTTCCGGTCACGATCATTTTTACGAACGCACCAAACCTCAACAAGGAATTCAATATTTTGTTTGCGGCGCCAGCGGCCAGTTGCGACGCGGCAACATCAACCGCCACAGTCCATTTTTCGAAACCGGCAACGATCAAGTCACAAGTTTCCTTTTCGCCGAAGCTTCAAAAAATAGCCTTACGTTTTGGGCCATTGACGCGACAGGCAAGGTACTAGACAGCGTTTCGTTGAAAGCTTCGGAGCGCGAACAATGATCGAACAGCTGATTTCATTCTCCCTCAAACAGCGATTCATCACCCTGGCATTGGTTGCGGCGCTCATTGCCGCCGGGTTGTATTCGCTGTACACGATCCCGATTGACGCCTTTCCCGATCTCACCAACAACCAGGTTACGATCATTACCGAAGCTCCCGGCATGGCTGCCGGAGAAGTCGAAAGTCAGGTCACATTCCCCATCGAAGGCGCAATGCTCGGGCTGCCGAAAACCGAAGAAGTTCGCTCAATTTCAAAATTCGGTTTGTCGCTGATCACCGTCGTATTTGAAGACGGCGTGAATAATTACTTCGCGCGCCAATTGATTAACGAACGGTTGAACGAGGCCAAAACGCGAATCGCTTCCGGGTTGGAACCTGTGCTTGGCCCGGTAGCCACGGCCTTTGGCGAAGTTTACCAATACACCATCGAAGACAATCGCAAAGACAAACCCAAAGACAGCGTCATGGATTTGAAAACGCTGCACGATTGGTTCGTCAAACTCCAATTGCGCACCGTTCCCGGCGTCGGCGAAATCAATTCCTGGGGGGGCGAAACCCAGCAATTCCAGGTGTTAGTGGATCCTGCGAAATTGTTGAAATACAACCTGACTTTACATGATGTGTTCAATCGTGTGGCCGAGAACAATTCGAACTTTGGCGGCGGATACATCGAACATCAGGCGGAACAGTACACCGTGCGCGGGGTAGGCTTGCTGCAAAACAATGCCGATATTGAAAACATCGTCGTCAACGCCAACACGGGCACTCCGGTGTATTTGCGCGATCTTGCGGAAGTGAAAACCGGTGCGATGCAACGACAGGGTGCAGTTTCGCGCGATGGCACTGGCGAACGCGTCGCCGGAATGGTGATCATCCTGAAAGGCGAAAACGGAAAATCCGTCGCTGAACGCGTCAAACAAAAGATCGCCGATTTACAATCCGCGCTGCCTTCGGGCGTCAGCATCAAATCGTTTTACGACCAAACCGAAGTCATTGACCACACCATCCAAACCGTCAAATGGAACCTGATCGAAGGCGCGCTGCTAGTCATCATCGTGCTGTTTCTGTTTTTGCGGAATGTTCGCGCTTCGTTGATTGTGGCGGCGGTGATTCCCATTTCAATGGTCTCGGCTTTCATCGTCATGAAATGGCTGGGAGTGTCCGCCAACCTGATGAGTTTGGGCGCAGTGGATTTCGGCCTGATCGTGGATGGTGCCGTTGTAATGATGGAAAACTTCATTCGCCGGTTAAGCCATCCTAAACACAAAGGCCAAACGACGGAAACCATTCACGACGCCGCGATTGAAGTTGGCAGACCGATTCTGTTCGGCGTGCTGATCATCATCGCCGTTTATCTGCCAGTGTTCACCTTGCAAGGATTGGAAGGCCGTATGTTTTCGCCAATGGCGATTACGGTATGCGCGGCGTTGCTGGGCTCGCTGGTGATGGCGTTGCTGTTCGTCCCGGCGATTTCATCGCTATTGTTGCGGGGCAAGATCGAAGAACGCGAAGGCAGGTTTTACCACTTCATTCAGCGCAATTACGTGCGGGTTCTGGACAGTGCGCTGAATCATCGTTGGATCACCATTACGTTGGCGATTCTGGCCGTTTCGTCGGCGATCGGTTCACTGGCGTTCATCGGCACGGAGTTCATGCCGCGATTGGATGAAGGCTCGATCCTGATAGAAACGCGCAAATTGCCCAGCGTGGCGCTGACAGAATCCGTCAACATCAGCCAAAAAGTGGAAGAGATCGTCAAATCCTTCCCTGAAGTGGAAAGCGTTGTCACCAAAATCGGCCGCCCTGATCTGGCCACCGAAGCAATGGGCGTTCATCAAGGCGACGTCTATGTCGTTCTCAAGCCACATGAAACTTGGCCGAAAAAGAAAACGAAGGAGCAGTTGATCGAAGACTTATCGAATAAGCTCAGTCAACTGCCCGGCGTGGCTTATAACTTCACCCAGCCGATGGCGATGCGCTTGGACGAAACAGTCTCCGGCGTCAAAGCCGACGTCGCCGTCAAATTGTTTGGCGAAGACCTGGCTTTGCTGGAAGAAAAGGCTGCCGACATCGCACGCGTGCTGGAAAAAGTACCCGGCTCCGCCGACGTGCAAGCCGAAGCGTTATCTGGCTCGGCTCAGCTACAAATCACCATTCGCCGCGAACAAATCGCGCGTTACGGATTGAACGTTGCCGATCTCCGCGAATTGATCGAAACCGCTGTCGGCGGCAAAGTCGCCACCACATTGATTGACGGCCAGAAACGATTCGACGTTCTGGTGCGTTTTCCTGAAAGCTTCCGTAGCGATCCTGACCGCATCGCGGATTTGCCGCTGACAGCTCCAGCCGGTGAACGGTTGCGACTGGCGGACCTTGCCAACGTCGAATTGATCCGTGCACCAGACTTGATCAACCGCGAAAACAACCAGCGCCGCATTGTCATTCAGTCCAATGTCCGCGGACGCGACATCGGCAGTTTCGTCGCCGAAGCCCGTTCGAAAATTGCCGCTGCCGTCAAACTGCCTTCCGGCTATTTCATCACCTGGGGCGGCCAGTTTGAAAATCAGGAACGCGCGATGAAACGTGGCTACATCGCTGTGCCGTTGGCGATGGTGCTGATCTTCGCGCTGCTGTTTGTGATGTTCGGCTCAGTCAAACATTCGCTGCTGATCATCCTCAACGTTCCTTTCGCCGTGGTTGGAGGCATCGCGGCCCTGTGGCTGCGCGGATTGAATTTGAGCCTGTCGGCAGCCATTGGCTTCATCGCGTTGTTTGGCGTCGCTGTGCTGAATGGCGTCGTGATGATCGCCTACATCAACAAACTGCGCGAAGAAGGCTTCACTGTCCGCGACGCTATTCGTGAAGGCGCGCGCGTCCGATTGCGCCCAGTGCTGATGACGGCTTTGGTTGCTAGCCTGGGGTTCATCCCCATGGCCATTTCGACCAATCCCGGCGCGGAAGTCCAACGCCCGCTGGCGACTGTGGTGATTGGGGGATTGGTGACTTCAACCCTCCTGACTTTACTGGTGCTGCCAGTGATCTATCGAATGTTCGAACGCGAGCCGAAATCAGATTCGGATTATCATTACGGCCCGGAGCTTGAAACTGAAGAAGCCGCCGAGTAGCAAGTAGCTTTATCTCGGCAGTAGTTTATCCAGCGACTTCAGCAGGCCGTTTCCAGGTAAGATAAGTGGCTCTATTTTGGTTTGGTTCTGCGAGCTGTGATTTCCTTCGGAGCCAATCAGCAGAGTGATCGGGTATGTGTGAATGCTGTAGACCGAATGAGTTCGCGCTTGCATTTGCATGTGGCAATGATTGTTAATTGCGTAAACTGACAACACAGACAAGCCGTTCCTTTTTCTTAAGGAAAATATCGGGATCTAGCCTCACCCAACCAGCGTCAGCGCGCCGTTTTCCAACCATTCGGAAAGAATTTCCTGCGGTGGTGTTGCGTTCGGCTTGGCGGCGTGGCGTGATAGAAGCGAACGAATTTCGACAGCTCGTTTGGTGTCGTACAAAACCAGATAAGAAGTCTTGTCCAGATCTGTCATGGAAATCCCCGTTGCGCTTGGATGAAACAAAAAATACACCTTTCGTTGTCCATCCACTTCCGGCAATCCTGTGAGTTTTGGCGAGTCTTCGCACAACGCCATTGCTGGCATCAAGCTGAGTTCAAACAGATATTTTTCGACGTGTTGGATGGTGGGGATGACATTGGATTGAAAGCTGGCGACATCGTGACCAGGTGCAAGCCGTATTCGCGAACGGTCGCTGATGGTCGAGGGCAATTCTTCGACTTCGTGCTTCCCTTCTCGCGCCAGAGATCGGCGGCAAACGGCCATGACACTTTCCAGCCGAACCACATCCGAGATTTGCGGAGCCGTCCACGCGCCGCGCTGGCAACCATCCAGCAAAAACTCCGCAAAACCACGCGCCAACGATCCACGATCTTGAATCGTGGAGTGAAAAAAGCGGCTGGAAAAGTAGGCTTCCAGTGATGCCAGCGAGCGCGTTTCAGCCAGAATGATGGTTGTTGAGATTTTGAATTCTTCGGCCAGCGTTCGGAGCATGCGCCGTTTGCGCAACGCATCGTGCCGCCACGCTCGGCGATCCACGCGGAGCAATTGGTCGCGTTCCTGCGAAGTGAGGTCAACGCCTTTCAATGCGTGCTCGGCATTTGCATACACCGAAGTCGTAAACTCTTCGTCAAAGAGCATGCGCGCAACAAGTTTCTGCAAGGTGTGATGGCTCATCGGACTGCCGCGTCTCCTTTGGCAGCAACGTTGGCAGGAAACAGCGAATTCAATCGCTCAAACACTTCCAGGCACGCTTCGGGCTGGTTGTATTCGCATTCAAACACGATGGCTTTCA
>DAOMFR010000028.1:34179-37060 GCA_035429885.1 Blastocatellia bacterium | reverse complement strand
GCCACCAGCGCGAAATAATCCAGAATGTGCAAATCGCCCAGGTAAATTACCGCTGGAGGATTTTCCGGCAACACGTTCATTCCGGTTTGCGCTTCAATTTCCGCAATGCTTTCGGCGGTTTCCATGGCGGATTCGCGGCACAGGATCGGCGGCAGCAACACACCGTGGCCGCGTTCGCGTTGCGCGTAATGCCAGCGTCCGGCGTCTCCGCACAGCCACGACGCGTTGATTTCCCCAGCCAACCGTTTGGTTTCGGCAATCCAGCGCGCGTCGAGATCAATCTTTTCTTCGAGGTTGATGTCCAGAAAGTGATAGGTCGTCGGCCCGCCATTCGCCGCCCAACGGCGAACACCTTCATCCAGGCCGCGTTCCAAATCGCCGCCGTATTCGTAAAAGTGAACCAGGTCGGGATGGTTCGCCTGCACCCAATTCACATCCATTCCTTTGGCGGCGACATTAAATTCGCCCGAAAGCCCCACGCCAAGCCGCGGCAACTGTTTCACTCGTTCTGCAAATTTCGACATAACGCGGATTGTATTGGCCAAACAGAAACTTTCAAGCAAGCGCTCAAAAATCAAAAAGCGCGAGTGAATGGAAATCTCCAAACGCTCGCGCTTTTGTTTTCAGACTGACGAATCAGCTATCGCTGCGCGCCAGGCTTGGCGGTTTTACTGGTTGAACCGCCGGGTTTTGCGCCCTTGCCAGCGGCTACCGGCGAAGGCCCGTTGCCATTGTTGTAATTCGGATACGCCGGTTTCTTGTAAGTCGGCACCGGCTTGGCTTTCAGCTCAGCTAGGGCGACTTCGACGGCTTTTTCAAGCTGCAAGTCGCGGCCTTTGCGCCATTCCGCCGGGTCCAAATCTACTTCGACATCCGCCGGTGTGCCGTAATTTTCCACATCCCATTCGCCCTGCAGATTGTAGAAAGCCACACGCGGCGCACTGATGTAACCGCCATCCATCAACAACGGATAATCGTAAATGCCGACCAGCCCGCCCCAGGTGCGTTTGCCAACCGTTTTGCCGATACCGGCTTTGCGGAACAGCCACGGCATCATGTCGCCGCCGGAACCGGCGTATTCGTTGATGATCATGACTTTCGGGCCAATCAGAGCGCCGACGGGAGTATTGAAATCTTCGCCTTCGCGGGTGGCGAATTTGTTGTGAACCTGACGGCGCATGGCTTCGACGATGTAATCCGCAGCCGAACCGCCGCCATTAAACCGTTCATCAATCACCGCGCCTTCTTTTTCGATCTGCGCAAAGTAATAGCGATTGAAGTTCGTGTAACCGCCGCCGCCTGTATCGGGCAGGTAAACATACGCCAGCTTGCCTCCGCTGAGCTGATCCACCTTGCGGCGATTGCCCTCGATCCAATCCAGATTGCGCAACCCGCCTTCGTTGGCGATAGGGACAACCGTATATTCGCGAGCATTGGAACCATCCGCGTTGGCGCTGACTTTGATCGTCACCTGCTTGCCAGCTTTGGATTCAAAGAAGCTGTACACGTTTTCAGTCGCGCGAACTTCGCGGCCATTGACGGCAATCAGGTAATCGCCTGTATTGACCTCGACGCCGGGTTGCGTCAGCGGAGCGCGCAATTGCGGATTCCAGTTTTCGCCATCGTAAATCTTGGCGAACCGATACCGCCCGTTCTCGACTTTGAAATCGCAACCGAGCAGCCCGGTGGCGATGAAGTTGGGCGAAGGTTGATCGCCGCCGAAAGTGCGGTGATGCCCTGCGGAAATGCCGCCCATCGCTTCACGGAACAACGCGTTCAAATCTTCACGATGCGCGATGCCGTTCAGGTAAGCCTCAAACTTTTTCTTTGTCCCTTCATAATCCAGCCCGTGGAGTTTCGGGTCGTAAAAGAAATCGCGTTGAATGCGCCAGGCTTCGTTGTACATCTGGCGCCATTCGGCTTTGGGATCAACGTAAACTTCCATCTCGCCCAAATTCAGCACGCCTTCGCCGGGTTTGGCAGGCATCATCGTCGGCATAATCGTGTACCGAGTGCCCGGGCCGAAGCCTTGGCCGACCAGCATTTTTTCGCCATTGGCCGAGATGGTGAAAGCCGAAATTCCTTCCTGCACCTTGTCCAGCTTTTTCTTTTCCAGATCGAATTTGTGCAACACCGCGCCGGGTTGATTTGCGACAGCTTCCGTCAGGAAAAAGATGTTGGCTTTGCCGACGCTCAGGCCGGCGTAGCTGCGAGCCGGGATCGGCAATGCCAGAATGCGCTGGTTGATCCGGTCAAAATCAATTGTGACTTTGACTTCTTCTTTTTTAGGCGGGGCTTTTGGAGCGTCGTCTTTTTTCTCTTCGGCAATCTTTTCTTCGTCGCTTTCCGGCGCAAGCGGCGAACTGTCGCCTTTCTTCAAAACCACCAGATAAACGTTGCGCGTGACTTGATACGGGAAGCTGGACATATCCAGCCAACCGGTCGTAGGTCCGGCGTTGGTGCTGGCCGTGAAGTAAATATATTTCCCGTTCTTATCGAAGTTGGCGAAGCGCGCATCGCTCAGTCCGTCAGTGATTTGCGTGCTTTTGCCGGTTTCCAGCGAATGGACGAACACCGCGCAAAGATGATTTTTCAACTGCTTGGTATAAGTGATCCATTTGCTGTCGGGCGACCAGTTTGGATCGGTCACGCGAAAGGGGCTTTCAAACGGATTCGTGTCCACTTTGACCGGAGCGCCTTTTTCAATGTCCACGTACCAAAGGTTCAGGCGTTTGTCTGTAAAAACGATCTTCTTGCTGTCGGGCGACCATTCCGGCGAATAGAAAAACGACGGCGGTTCGCCGAGGCTGATCTTTTTGAGTTCGCCCATTCCCGACTGTTCGCGCAGATGTAGCGCGTATTCGCCGGATTCATCGCTGAA
>DAOMFR010000028.1:24414-34079 GCA_035429885.1 Blastocatellia bacterium | reverse complement strand
GCAGCCGATTTGATGTCCAGGCCTTCGTTTTTGAAAAGCTGCGTGACCTTCTTCGTTTTGACGTCGTATTCAAACAGCGTGAAATGCCCGTTGCGGTCGGATAGAAAATAGACGCTGTCGGGCTTTTCCCCTGACCACATCGGATTGAAATCGTTGGCAGTCTGGCGCGGGATTTCAGTCACGCTGGAATCGCTCAAGTTCGCCAGCCAGATTTTGCTGGCGCGTCCACCGCGATAATTCTTCCACATCGCCGCGCCGCCAAAAGCCGGAGCCAGCGGCGTGTAAGCCAGCTTCGATCCGTCCGGCGAATATGCGCCTTCGTCCGCCATCGGCAATTGGATTTCGGTTTCGACTCCACCTGTGGCCGGAATCGTAAAGAATCTGGCAAAGCCTGAATAGCTGGCGCGGCCTGATCTAAACAGAATGTTTTTGCCGTCCGGCGTCCAGGCGACAGGTGCATCTCCACCGGGATGCCAGGTCAACTGTTGCGGCACTCCGCCAGACGTTGGAACGACAAACACATCCGTGTTGCCGTCATACTGGCCAGTGAACGCGATTTGCGAACCATCCGGCGAAAAGATCGGTCCCGTTTCAAAGCCGACTCCTGTGGTTAGCTGTTTCGCTTCGCCGCCTTCGCGCGCGACGATCCAAATGTCACCAGCGAAGTTGAACGCAATGTGGGTTTTGCTTAAGGTCGGGCGCTGCAACAACAGCGGCGATTCCTGAGCCAAGCCAACGCCTGTTGCCGTCAACAAGAACATCAAACTTAACGTGATTCTTTTTATCATTTCTTTCTCCAAAGACGAGCGTAGCGATTAAAGCTCGCTACGCTCGCACCGGCAGGCGAGACGCCTGCGCTCCCAGGTTTATTTCTGGCTTCCACCATTTTTTGCCGACTGTCCTGTGCCACCAGCCGCCGGAGCAATGGGGTTGGCTTTGTGGTAATCAGGATACGGTGGGCGTTTGTATTCTTTCGGCGGATTTTTCTTCAGTTCGTCCAGCAACCAGTTGACCGCTTTTTCAAGCTGCACGTCGTGGCCTTCGCGCCAGACTTTCGGGTCCAGGTCAATTTCAATGTCGGGAGCGACGCCGCGATTTTCAATATCCCATTTGCCTTCAGGCGTATAGAACGCAAAGTGCGGAGCCGTCACACTGCCGCCATCCATCAACGTCGGATAGCCTCCGATGCCGACCAAACCTCCCCAGGTGCGTTTGCCAATGATCGGGCCAATGCCGTAACGACGGAACAGGTACGGCAGATAATCGCCGCCCGAACCAGAGTATTCGTTGGCCAGCATGGCTTTCGGGCCGGGCATTGTCGCAACCGGCTGACGGAAATCCACGCCTTCACGGCCTGCCCAGAAACTGTTGAGCGGTTTCTTCAAGTAATCCACAACGTAATCCGCCGCGTGACCTCCGCTGTTGTAGCGTTCGTCCACCACCGCGCCTTGCTTGTCGAGCTGCGAAAAGAAGTAACGGTTGAAGAATGTGTAACCGCCTTCGGCAGTGTCCGGCAGATAGATGTAGGCCAGTTTGCCATCGGACATTTTTTCGACCTTGCGGCGGTTGTCTTCGATCCAGGCCAGATTGCGCAACGCGCCTTCGCTGGCAATGGGAACGACAACCACGTCGCGCGAACCGGTTCCATCCGGATTCGGGCCGACTTTGATCGTCACTTGTTTGCCCGCCGTGCTTTCAAACAGGCTGTTAAGATCGTCCGCAGCCGTGACATTGTGACCTTTCACCGCCAGCAGGTATTCGCCCGCCACCACGTTGACGCCCGGTTGCGTTAGCGGAGCGCGCAACTGCGGATTCCAGTTTTCGCCGTTGAACACTTTGGCAAAGCGATACCGTCCGTTTTCGATTTTGTAATCGGCTCCGAGCAACCCCCCGCCTACACGTTTCGGATCAGGAATGTCTCCGCCGCTGACGTACAAATGCCCGACGGTCAGTTCGCCCAGCATTTCCTGAAACAAGTAATTCAAATCCGAGCGATGCACCAAGGCTTGCAGATAAGGTTCGTATTTCTTTTCGGTCGCTTTCAAATCCAGGCCGTGATAGTTCGGCGCGTAAAAGAAATCGCGTTCAATGCGCCAGGTTTCGCGGTACATCTGTTCCCATTCGGCTTTGGGATCAACGAGCACTTCCATATCTTCGGTTTTGATTTTGCCATCGCCAGGCTTGAATCCCGGAGTTCCCGCCGCAGCCGTAGCCGCGATGAAAAAATTCGGCCCCATTCGATACAACATCTTTTCGCCATTGGCCGAAAAGTTCAGGCCTTGCAGGTTATCAATCACCTTGTCGAGTTTGCGCTTGTCCAGATCGAATTTGTGAAGTGTGGCTCCTTGTGCGCCTTCGGGGAATTCAACAACCCACAAGGTTCCGGGCTTACCTACGTCTAAACCGACGTAATTCTTGTTGGGAATCGGCAACGCCAGAATGCGCTGGCCGATGTTGTCGAAATCAATGTTGACTTTGGGAGCGTCTTTTTTCTCAGCAGGTTTTGCAGCTGCCTGAGCGGCGTCAGCAGGTTTGGCCGCTTCCCCTTGTCCGCCGTTCGCCTTGTCTCCTTGTCCGCCAGTCGCCCCATCTTTAGCCCGGTCGCTACCGCTCGCGGTACTGTCGGTGACTTTCTCTTCGTCGCTTTCCGGAGCCAACGGCGAAGGCAAATCCTTGCGCAATACGGCAAGATAAACACTGCTGGTCGCACGGTGAGCGTAAGCCGACATATCAAAGCCCGAAAGTTTGGGGCCGGTGTCAGTGCTGGCCGTGAAGTAAATGTATTTGCCGCTCTTGTCGAACACAGGCGACGTCGCATTGCTCATGCCGTCGGTAATTTGGGTTGCCTTGCCGTCTTCCAGCGAATACACATACACGGCGCTGTAATACGATTTCAGCGGTTTGCTGTACGTCAGCCAGCGACTGTCTGAAGACCAACTGACGCCGTTGGCTCCGGCAAAAATTGTCGTGTCGTATTTTTTTAGTTGACCAGCTTCGATTTCCACGAACCACATATTTCCCCGCTTGTCGCTGAAGGCAATTTTCTTGCTGTCGGGCGACCATTGCGGGCCGTAATAAAAGCTGGGGTCGAGTTTGATCTTTTTGACTTCGCTGGTGGCCTTTTGATCACGCAGATGCAATTCGTATTCGCCGGATTCATCGCTGAAATACGCAATCCATTTGCCGTCGGGTGACCAGGACGGATCGCGTTCGGCAACTTTGGTTGTGTTGGTCAAATTGCGAGCATCGCCTTTTTCTGCCGGAACGCTGAGGATTTCGCCGCGCGCTTCAAAAACGGCGCGAGCGCCGGTGGGCGAAATCGCTGCGCCATTGATGAATTGACTGACTTTTTCATAGCGCGAACGAACTGCCAATTGATCGGCATTGATCGTCACATTAACCTTCGTGCTGCGGTTGGATTTGAGATCAAAGATGTTCAGCGATCCGAACTGCTCATAAACAATTGCGTCTCCGGCAGCAGTCGCTGATTTGATGTCCAAGCCTGTGTTGTTGATCAGTTTGCTGACCCGCTTGGTTTTGGTGTCGTAACTATACAGTGTCACGGGGCCTTCGCGGTCAGATAGGAAATAGACCTTGTCGCCGATCCACATCGGGCTGAAGTCGTTCGAATCTTCGCGCGGGAGTTTTTCGACGCTGGAATCGCTCAGGTTGGCAAGCCAGATGTACGACGCCATGCCGCCGCGATAGCGTTTCCACGCGTTGAAGCCGCGCGGTAGCGGTTCATACGCCAGCCGCTGTCCATCAGGCGAATACGAACCTTCAAACCCGGTCGGCAGCGGAACTTCCGTCGCCAGCCCGCCCGTCGTCGGCACGGTGAACAATTTCATGTAGCGGCGTGATTCGCTGGAACGTTCGGAAAGAAACAACAACTGTTTGCCGTCCGGCGACCAGTTGGAAAACGCATCCACTCCCGGATGAAACGTCATTCGTTTCGGAACTCCGCCACCCGCGGGAACGGTGAACACATCCGTGTTGCCGTCATACTCACCCGTGAAGGCAATCGTCTGGCCGTCCGGCGAAAACACCGGACTGCTTTCCGTGCCGATGCCGCTGGTCAAGCGGGTCGCTTCGCCGCCTGCGCGCGGCACGGTCCACAAATCCCCCGCGTATTGAAAGACAATGTGCGTGCGATTCATCGTAGGCCGGCGCGTCAGCAACACCTGTTGCGACTGCGCCTTGCTGCCTTCGGAAACCAGGATCGCCGAAGCGATCAACAACAACGACAAAATCAAAAGTACTTTTCTCATTTCGTTTTCCTCAAAACTCTTTGTCAATTCCTACTGATTGCCTCGTCCGCTTTGTCCGGCAGGCATCGGGACTGCGTTTTTGTGATAGTTCGGAAATGCCGGAAGCTTGTACTGCTTCGGCGGATTCTTTTTCAGCTCTTCGAGCAGATATTGCACGGCGCGTTCAAGCTGCGGATCGCGTCCCTGCCGCCAGGCTGCCGGATCGAATTCGACTTCAATATCTGGAGCGACACCTGCGTTTTCGACTTCCCATTCGCCATCCAAACCGTAAATCGCCGCGTCAGGCGCCGTGTGGCCGCCGCCATCCATCAGCGGTGGTGCCCCAAAAGAAGCAATCAAACCTCCCCAAGTGCGCTTGCCAACCAACGGCCCAAGCTTGGATTTTTTGAAATACCACGGCATGGCGTCTCCGCCAGAACCAGCCATTTCGTTAATCAGCATCGCCTTGGGACCATAAATTCCGCCAGCCGGAACCGGCACATCCTGGCCGCCTTCGCGGTAATGAATATTGCTGAGTTGTTGGCGCCCCAAAAGCTGAACGACGTAATCGGCCAGCAATCCACCTTGATTGAACCGCTCGTCAATCAACGCTCCGCTCTTGTTGGTTTGAGCAAAGAAATAGCGGTTGAAGCTGGTGTAGCCTCCGTTGGCAGTGTCAGGCATGTAAATGTAGGCAAGTTTGCCACCGGAAAGCTGATCCACTTTGCGGCGATTGCCTTCGATCCAGGCCAGGTTTCTCAAGCCCTGTTCGCTGGCAACCGGAACAACCGTGACTTCACGCGAACCCGTTCCGTCTGCATTAGGGCCAACTTTGATGACCACCTGTTTTCCGGCTTTTGATTCAAAAAGCTGATACACACTGTCCGTCGAACGCAATTCACGACCTCCGACTGCCAGCAGATATTCGCCTTCTTTGACGTTTATGCCTGGGGCAGTTAACGGAGCGCGGAGCTGCGGATTCCAGTTTTCACCGTTGTAAACTTTGGCAAAGCGATAGCGTCCGTTTTCGATTTTGTAATCGCACCCCAGCAATCCGCCAGGCACAAAGTTCGGACGCTGTTGATCGCCGCCACCCATAAACATGTGGCCGACGGTCAACTGATTGAGCATATCTTCAAAGATGTAGTTCAAATCGCTGCGATGAGCGACGGCTTCCACGTAAGGCGCATACCGCTTCTTCATCTCTTCCAGATTCAACCCGTGCAGGTTTTTGTCATAAAAGAAATCGCGTTCGTTACGCCAGACTTCGTTGAACATCTGCCGCCATTCGACTTGAGGCTCAACGCGGACTTCCATCTCGGCGACTTTGAGCATGCTTGGGCCACCGGGCGCTCCGGGAGGCATTGGCGCGCCCAGCGTCGCGGTCGAACCGATGACCCAACTGCCGAATCCTTGCCGGTACAGCGCCTTTTCGCCATTGGCGGAAAGTTCAAATGAAGTCACACCGTCAATTGCCTTGTCCAGTTTTCGTTTTTCCAGATCGTACTTTTGAACCGTAAAGCCCGGTGCGCCAGCACCGGCAGGCGTCTGTTCCATCAGGTACAGCAAATTCGCTTTGCCTGCGATCAGGCCTTGGTAACTCCTGGCCGGAATCGGCAAAGCGATGATTCGCTGGTCAATTCCATCCAGGTCAATGCGTGTCGGTTCGTCTTTCTTGGCGGGCGGTTTGGCTGCGCCAGCCGGGCCAGCGGGAACCTGGGCATCGGCTTTCTTTTCCTCCGGTTTCTCAGCAGGTTTGGCTCCGTCGCCTTGTCCCGCCGCAGCGTCTTTTTTCTCTTCAGCAACTTTTTCTTCGTCACTTTCCGGAGCCAGCGGCGAAGGAATGTCGTTGCGAAGCACAATGGCATACACGCTGCGCGTCGGCTGATTGGCAATTCCCGACAGATCGGCGAAGCTGATGCTGGGGCCGAGGTTCGTGCTGGCAGTGAAATACAGATACTTGCTGCTGCGATCAAAAACCGGATAGCGGGCATCGCTCATTCCGTCAGTAATCTGATTCGCCTTGCCGGTTTCCAGCGAGTAAACGAAAACCGCGCGCAACAAATTGGGAAGCTGTTTGGCGTATGTCAGCCATTTGCTGTCCGGCGACCAAACCGGATCCAGGACATCATCATTGAATCCAATGGGATTACTGTCCACTTTGACCGGCTGATTTTTTTCAATCTCCAGAAACCAAAGTTGCATCTTGTGATCGGTCAACGCGATTTTTTTGCTGTCGGGCGACCAGGTAGGCGAGCCATAAAAGTTTGGCGGCAGGACGACTTTCTTGACCTCGCCTTCGCCTTTTTGATCGCGCATGTGCAGAGCGTATTCACCGGATTCTTCGCTGAAATAAGCGATCCATTTGCCATCCGGAGACCAGGCCGGATCGCGTTCGACGACACCGGGCGTATTGGTCAAATTGCGAGGATCGCCTTTTTCGGCTGGCACTGTGATGATTTCACCCCGTGCTTCAAACACAGCGCGAGCGCCGGTCGGCGATATATGCGAATTGAAAATCCGCGTGCCGACCTTTTCAAAACGTGACCGCACGGCAACCAAATCTGCCGCCACGCGAATATTCACTTTCTGGGCTTTGCCGGCCTTGATGTCGTATAGGTGGATGGTGCCGAATTGTTCGAAGGCGATGACCGCAGAAGATTTCGAATCACCGCTCCAGGCGGAAGCCGATTTGATATCAAACACGCTGTCTTTGACGAGCAGGTCAACGCGCTTGGTTTTCACGTCATAACTGTAAAGAGCATAACGTTCATCGCGATCTGACAGAAAATAAACCTTGTCGTTTACCCACATCGGGAAACGATCGTTGCCACCTTTGCGTGGGAGCTTTTCGATGGACGAATCCGCAAGCTTGGCGATCCAGATCACGTCTTGTTGTCCACCGTGATACCGTTTCCATTCCGGCTGCCATTGGTTCAAGGGTTCATACGCGATCAGCGAACCATCCGGTGAAAACGCGCCTCGCTCTCCAAAAGGCAACGGCAATTCTTCCGGCAGCCCTCCACTTTCAAGCCCAACCGTAAACAACCGCACAAACCCGGCGTAACTTTTGCGCGACGAACTGAACAACACTCGTTTGCCGTCAGCCGTCCAACCGGCAGCCACGTCAGCGCTGGGATGATAGGTCAGCCGCTTCGGAACTCCGCCCGCAGCTGGCATGACATACACATCCGTATTGCCGTCATACTCCCCCGTGAAAGCGATTTGCGTTCCGTCAGGCGAAAAGAACGGGTCGGTTTCCATGCCAACACCAGTGGTCAGACGTTTGGCGTCTCCGCCAGCGCGGGAAACGCTCCACAAATCCCCGGCGTAGACGAAAACAATATTGGTTTGATTCACTGTGGGTTTTTGAAAAAGGGTGGCTTCTGTTTGCGCCAGGCCAAAACTGGCACAAGCCAGAACAAGAAGCAGCGTCAAGGTCGGCTTGATCATAGGTTAGCTCCTGATTGTTCGTTCAATAGAAATTCGGTTGGCGAGTTTGCTGTACGTCAGGCAAACCCGTTCAGTTCAAATTTTGTTCGTTTGGCAGAGGATTGCAAGACTTGTAGAACAAGGTTTTACAAGATTTACAAAAGTAATACTGATTAGATTGAAAGGTGAACTCAGTTTCTTATTCCGGCTACTTCTTCGACGCTTTCGTCAACCGGCGAGCCTTTTCGGCTAATTGTGCGGAGTTGCTCATTTCAGCAATGCCACGTTGAAGCTGGACATCCTCGTCGGCCATCATCCGTTTCTGGGTGTCAACACCGTAAGCCGCCAACAAAACTTCTTCGCGGATTTTGCTGCGGGACCATTCCAGATGCTCGTCCACCATTTTCACCGTCACTCCATAATCCGGGTTCTTGGCGATGAAATCCGTCATGAATCCGCGGTAAGCTTTCAGAATATCGTCGCTGATGACAAATTCTCCGGATTGGGGTTGGTGATCGAATTCAATGCCGTCGCGTTTGAAGCTTGCTGCAACAGCCACTTCGCCCGCCAACAATTTGCGGACAAACATAAACAGTCCGGTCGTCCAGATGACCGCCTGTTCGTTGGAAATTGTCGGTTCTTCAACCTTGATGTCGGGTTCGATGCCGCCGCCGCCGTAAACCGTGCGACCAAGATCCGTCCGCCGCATTTGGTTTTTGGCTTTGTCATCAGCCTTGGTATCGCCATTGGCGTTTCGGCGAAAATGGTATTCGTAAACAGACCCGTTGGAATAATCGCGTTGGATCAATCGCCCGCTCGGCGTGAAGTAACGAGCCGTGGTCAGCGTCAATCCAGTGCCACCCGACAGCGGATAGATTGTCTGCACCAGGCCTTTGCCAAAACTGGGTTCGCCCACGATCAAAGCGCGGTCATGATCCTGAATGGCTCCGGCGACAATTTCCGACGCCGAAGCTGTGCCATCGTCAATCATCACGACCATCGGGAAGTTTTCCGGCGCGCCGGATTCCGCTTGCCAGTCTCTGTCGCCCGCTTTGCCTTCGCGGCTGCGGACGGACACAACCGTTTGCCCACGTTGCAGGAACTTGTCTCCGACGCGAATCGCTTGATCCAAAAAGCCCCCTGGGTTGCCGCGCAAATCCAGAATCAACTGGTTCATTCCCTGCTCTTTTAGGATATTGATCGCCGTCGTCAGTTCATCGCTGGTGGTGGAATGGAAGCCGCGCGATAGCGCAATATATCCGACACCGGGTTTGAGAATGTAATAGCCAGAAATCGAAGGAAGGTCTACAGCCGCGCGTTCCAAGGTAACAGTAATAGGTTGCGACACTCCCTCGCGAACGACGGTGACTTTGACTTCGGTGCCAAGCTCGCCTCGCAAATGATCGCGGACTTTATCGGAGTTCCAGGTTTCGGTGCTTTCGCCATCCACCTTGATGATTTCATCCCCGTAGCGTAATCCGGCACGAGCGGCAGGCGTGTCTTTGAAGGTTTCCATAATGTACACGCCACGAAGCCGAGACTGGATCGAAGCGCCAATGCCGAAATACTGGCTGCGTTGTTCCATGCGCATTTCGTCAAAGGCTTTGCGGTCATAGAAACTGGAATGGGGATCGAGCACTCGCAGCATTCCCGAGATGGCCGCGTTGGTCAGTGTTTCGTATTCCACCGGAACGACATAATGTTCGCGCACTAATTCCATGGCTTGAACGTAATCGCGCGCTAGCTTTTCTTCAGCCAGACGGTTTTGCGTCACGGCCTGTGAACGCAACGCAACCAAACCAACGGTCAAACTGATGGCAACGAAAAAGAGCGAAAGACGTTGAAGCTGTTTTCTCACTGCTCAAGACCTCCAGAATCAGTCGAATTGTTTCTGCGGAAGGAGATTCAAAGGCGAGGCCGTATCTTAGTTTCAAAGGCTGACCAATTCAAATCGACGCCCAAATCAGCTTTCAGATGCGTGTCAGG
>DAOMFR010000028.1:0-24314 GCA_035429885.1 Blastocatellia bacterium | reverse complement strand
GGGGCAATGTCCAGAACCATTACGGAATCAAAAACAAGTAGATCAAATAGCACACTATTGCCCCAATTCCAGCCAGGATAAATCCGCTGAACCGGCGGCGTTTCACAAACCAAAGCAACACAATGCCAGTCAGTGAAACAAAGGTCATCAGCACCGCCGACAGGTCAATCATGAACGACCAGGTTTTGCCCGTGTCACGCCCTTTGTGCAGGTCGTTGATGATGGCGACAAATCCGTTGCGAGTTTCCGTCAATTCATATTCGCCGGTTTCGCGATTGATAAACGCGTCCGCTGCATATCCCGGCCCTTTGAACGAAACCGAAACTTGCGAATCGTCCAAGCGAAAATCGCTGAGCGCGCCTTTGATGCCGTGCGCGTTTCGCAAATGTTCGACAACAGCCAGTTTATCCACTTCAGCGTCTGGCGTTTTAATCCATTTGGTTTCGAGATTGCTTTTTTGCTGAGCTACGCGTGGTTGAGCGCCGAACCATTCCGTATGGTTCAGCGTCAGCCCCGTCACAGCAAAGAAAAACAGAATGGCGAAACTCGCCATTGAAAGGTAAATGTGAAGCCAGCGTGATGCGGAAGCCACGCGGCGTTTGAACGCAGTGTGTGAATGAGCAGGAGTCGTTTCCATGATTGTGCTCCCCGCCCTCAACGACTCTTTTTCTTGTATTCGACCGAAGCCGAGGCCACTTCTTCATTCCCTGGCAAGGTGAACTGTTTGGCTGCGCCGTTGAAATCCACATCCTGACGCATCAACTGATAGGTTCCGTGCTCGCGCGCGGCTTCGATGAACACAGTGTATTTGCCGGGTTTCACCAGTTTGCCCTGGTTGTCTTTGCCATCCCATTTCAGCGTGTATTTGCCCGGTGGGCGCGTTGCGCTAGAAACGGAACTGGCCAGATCGGAACCTTCGGCCATCGAACGCAAGCGATCGCCTTTGGACCAGCCGCGCAAATCCGGCAACCAGCGCGGTTTCTGATACCACAGCGCCAGCGTGCGAACCGGAAATTTGTCTTTGTCTTCAACCCACACGGCGACGTAAGGGCGGCGATAGCGCATGTCGTCAATGCGCGCGAGTTCAAAGTTGACGACCAACTCCATAGATTGATCCCACGCCTGAACCGCCGGTGTCACGACGGAAGCGGCAGGTTTTGCCACCGGAATTTCGAAAGCGTGCCAGCCTTTGCTTTCAACGCGCTTGCCATCTTTGGTAATCAACAGGCATTCCACGCCGGACATTGAAGCCGCCAGCTTCAGGCTTTCTTCAGGTTGTAGCACGCAAAACGAAGTCGCCAGCGCGCCCGCGTCCGTGGCATTGGGCGCGACAACCGTGGCGCTGATGACATGATCCACCGGTTGAGCCGTGCGCGGATCCACCAGATGCGAATACCATTGTCCGTTGATCAGCACTCCACGGCGATAATTGCCGCTGGTGGCAACGGCGCGATTGCGAACTTGCACGCGCGTCAAAGGTTCATCGTTTTCCGCATCGGCTTTCGGATCGGTGATGTTCACGGATTCGGCCAGCGCGCCGCGCACAACCAAATCGCCTCCGCTGTTGATCACAACGCCATCCAGTTTTGCCGCCGCCATCGCGGCGTCTGCTGCGCGATTGATGATGTAACTTTTGGCAAACGAATTCAGAATCAACGGCGCGCTGCTCAACCGAGTCGCAGTGTGCGCCGTCGCATCCAGGCGGTAATGCGGTTGCTGAATCTCCGCCACCGCAGCCTGCAATTCCGCCGAAGTCGGCACGCGCTGCTGCGCTGCCGCTTCTTTCCACAAACGCGACACCACTTGCGCCGCCGGATCAAGCGCGCCTTGTGTGCGCACGCGCCATTGTTCAAACAGGTTCAACACGTCAAACAGTTCCGGCGAAACGCGAACGGCTTCGCTCGACGTGCGCATCCAACGATTGAATTCGCTGGATTGATCGTATCCGCTCAAAATGCCGCCGACGCGGTCAAATTCCGCTAGCGCGGCAGCTTCAGCACGTTCCGCCGCGACATCGGAGGCAACGGCAAATTTCATTTCGAGCGAAGTGCCCAGGACGTTTTCAAACTGCGAAGTGCGCCAGGCGGCACGCGCCTGCGACCGATCGGCGACACTCCCACCCAAACTCAGCAAAGCTAAACAAAGTGCGACAAAAAGTAGTTTTCTCATTTCGTTTTTTATTGGTTATCCAGACTGGGTTTCAACTTTTGTATGGATCAACACAAAGGAGCAAGCGGCCCCAAAAGCGCACCGCAAGATCCAAACACTGCGTTGTTCCAGGGCAGCTTTCCCCCTTTGTGTTGAGGCCTTGAATTTCCACACAGGTACCTGAAAACGGATTCAGGTTATTGAGGACGCGTCGGACGACGCTCCTGTTCGTGATGCTCGTCGCGTTCTTCTCGCGGAGCGCGGCTGGCTTGTGATTCAGCAACCTTGCGCAATTCTTCTTTGGACAAAACGCCATCTTTGTTGGTGTCGCCGCGCTCAAACAGGCCGCTCAGGCGTTCGGGAACTTCCGACTTGGAAAGCTGGCCGTCGCCATCCTTGTCGAATTCCAGTAACTGTTTGACCATCTCGTCTGGATTGGGGCCACCAAATCCGCCTGGGCCACCAGGACCTCCAAATCCACGACCGCCGGGGCCGCCTTGCGGAAAGTTTGGCCGGATTTCGTCTTCGGTCAATTTGCCGTCGCCGTTTTTGTCCAGCTTTCGCAACGCCACCGAAGCATTGTTGATCTCATCCGCGGAAATCACGCCGTCACCATCCACATCCAGCGCAGCCATCACCGGCATCATTCGCATCATATCGCGCCCGCCACGACCGCCCGGGCCACGACCTTCCTGTGCCAAACCAACGACTGCAATCAGCCCCGCCATTAACGCTAATAAAGAAAAACCATATCGTTTGTTCATGTTCTGTTTTCTCCAGTTTCGAGAGCCGCAATGCGCTGCTCCCTGATCCCAACTGCGACTGGCAAGCTCCAGTAAGAGGTTTGGACGTTGCTAAAATCTCAGTTGTCGGCATGACGCTCATTCGCTTCTGCCGGTCACAGCAATGCGGAACTTTGAGCCGTGAATACCTGGTAAGAACTCTTGGGGAGTGGAAAACTTGCGAGCCAGGAACCTTCTAGCGTAAGATGCGCCTGTTCAATTACACCAGTTACTTTAATTCCCCCTAAACACAAAGCATCTCAATGCAACTTGCGGTTGAAAAGCCGTACAAGTGTGCACAGCCACTACACACGCATCCACTTGATAACAAACGTCTCTTGAAAACGGATACCAAGCGTTGACTCACCCAAGCCCCGTCTGAACGTCCCGCTTAATTGCCCGAACGATACCCGAACTTGCTCCGAAGTGTGTCTTTTCGCGTGGGTTGCCAACAACAAGTTATGCCAGGAAGGAGGCTTGAGATGAAATCAAAACTTTTATCTATTTTTTCCGACTCGAACCAACAGGTTTCCGTAACGCAACCATCTGCCGACACGCAACCCAGTGTTGCGAGTTACCGCGGGCGTTACCAGGCGTTTTTAAACCAACAAACGCCCGTTCCCCAGACGAATCATTATCAAACAACTAGCGTGTTTCGGTTGTTTCAGGGTTTATTCAGCCTTGTTATTTTTGTGGTTCTGTTTGTGACGATTCTGACGCTGTTCGGTTTTGGCCTTTCCAGTTTAGGAGTTATCGCGCAAGTGTCGTCGGCCGAAACATCGGCTGCCAGCCATGAATCCAAAGTGCCTGACGGCTCTCCCTCCCCGGCTCACCTGGCCCCGAAAAAGAAATCGCGAGCCAGATGAGCGCGGCATCCATAAACCATTCGCAACTTGCCCGTAACCTGACGACAAAAGATCAGGTTATGGGCAGGTTTGTTTTCGTCAACCGCGTATCGCAAATAATTTTCTGCCAACAGCTTGACACTCCGGTAAAGGCTTGGATAATCCAACTTGCCTTGCGGCCTACCTTTTTAAAATAAGAATTTCGACAGATTGAAAGATTTTCGCAGATAGCTTTGCTGGTTCAGCAATTTTTGTGTAAGCCGGAATCCGAACGATTCTTGGGCGGAGTTGTGAAGTCTCAATGTGCGTGCGCGAGCGGCAGAATCCTCGTAACTTTCCCTTCCATCGCCAAATGGGGAAGGTGTTATGCGTGGCGCTCGTCAGCCTATTTTTCGTCATCGAACCGGGCGCGAGTTTCGCACAAAGCAAAAGACTCATTCACTACGATGATTTACCTGTCGGGCTTTTGCCCTGGTTGAAACAAGAAGGCTTTATTCAGGAGAACTTCAGCGATCGAATTTCCGCCATTCGTCAGCAGACGGAAGAGCGTGAACGCGTTGGCGAATACGACCATTTGATTTTTTTTCTACTGCAATCATCGCGGTTTACGGTGCAACCCAGAATCGAGCCTGCGCTGAGCGCTTACGAATTCGTCCAAAGCCTGAGCGAACCCGACCGGATGCAGTTTTTGGCGGAAGGTTCGAACTTCTTGCCGGCGAGTGAAAAAATTCCGCGCTCTGTCAAAACGCGAATTGCCGATTTCACCAAAGCTCTGAGCACAAATCGCAAACTCGACGATGAAAGGCTGAGTTACTTTGACAACTTGTTGCGAAGGACCGGTCCGGCAACCAAGACTATCGAACACCAACTTTCCAGCGAATACATTCGCGCCATGCGGTTTTTGTATCGCAAGGAATTTGCTTCGCGATTAATTGCCCCGAAAGATGTAGCAGCGTTTGTGGCGTCTCTTTACCAAACTCGCGGGCATAGCACGGACACGCAAATCGAAGCCAATTTTGCCATCTATACAGCGCTGGCTTCGCTGAAAGCTCTGTCGCCGGAAACCAGGTTGAACAAAGTGCTGATCGTCGGGCCAGGGCTGGATTTCGCGCCAAGAACAGACTTGATTGATCTATTCGGCCCGCAAAGTTACCAGCCGTTTGCCATTGCCGATGCGCTTCTCAGTTTAAAGCTGGCCGACGAATCGAAATTGCAGATTCATTGCGTCGATATCAACGACCGGGTCATTGCTCATTTGCAAAATCTGCGACAACGCCCGGAAGTCCGGCTTTCGATTCTGTCCGGCATCAAAGACAGCGCAGCGCACCCGATTGCCGAAGATTACAAATCTTACTTTTTGGGCTTCGGCAAACGCATTGGCGTCGAAAGCCCATTGAAAGTTCCGGCTCAGTTTCTGGCCCATTTAAGCAAGTCGTTGCAGATTCGCCCAGAAGTCATCCGCACAATCAGCGTTGATCGCTTGAATATCGTCACCGAGCGGTATGCTTATTCGGCTTCATTTGATCTGGTCGTTGTAACCAATGTCTTTCCATATTTCAGCGCGCCGGAATTGCTGTTCGCTCTGACGAACATTTCCGCAATGATGGCTACTGGCGGCTATCTGGTTCACAACGAATTACAAACAGTTCCTTCTACCTTCGTCACCGCGCTTGGTTTGCCGTTAAGGCAAGCCCGAACGGTGATGATTACGTCCGACAAAGTTACGCCGTTGTTCGACGGCGTGGCAATTCATCAAAAAACTCCGAGTTTGTAGCGCCGCTTTCATAGTTGTTTCCCAAAGTGGAACCGCAAACCTAAAACACAGGAGACCTTCAATGAGAAAGCATCTAGCCTCTTCCCTACTGTGGCTTTGCCTGCTTTCGGTCTTTGCCTTTGCTCAGGAATTCCGCGCAACTGTCAATGGCCGTGTAGTTGATCAAAACAATGCTGCAGTCCCCAATGCTACGGTTTCGTTACGCAATCAAGCGACGAACGAAACAGTCACCGTCACCACAAATTCCGAAGGCAACTATTCTGTTCCCTTCTTGCGTCCCGGAGTGTATTCGCTATCAGTCGAAGCATCCGGCTTCAAAAAATTCGTCCGTGACAAACAAGAGTTATCGGTCAGCCAGACCGCAACGATTGACGTCGCACTGGAAGTCGGAGCGGCCAGTGAAACCGTCACCATCACGGCGGAAGCAGCCTTGCTCGACGAATCCAAAGCCGATCGTGGCAACGTCATCGAAAATCGCCGAATCACCGAATTGCCGCTGAACGCGCGCAATCCGTTTATGCTGGCAACGCTGACGCCTGGCGTAACGTTCAACGGACCGGCAATTTACCAGCGCCCGTTCGACAACGGAGCCATTGCCGATTGGTCGGTCAACGGTGGGCAAAATCGCAACAACGAATTCCTGCTGGATGGCGCTCCGAACAATTCGATTCAGGGCGGCAACAATCTGGCTTACGTCCCGCCGGTGGATGCCGTCGGCGAATTCAAGATCATCACCAATTCGTTCGACGCTCAATACGGGCGCACATCGGGCGGAATCGTCAACGTGCAGATCAAATCCGGCGGAAACCAGTACCACGGATCACTTTACGAGTTTTATCGCCGGAACTGGCTGGATGCCAACAACATGCTGGCAAATACCAGAGGTATTCCGAAGGGCAAAACGCTCGACCCGAATTCCGGCAAGTTTGTCGCGGCGGAACACTTGCTGGATCAATACGGCGGGCAAATTGACGGCCCCGTTCGTTTGCCGAAAGCGATCTTCCGCAAGCTCGGTTACGACGGACGTGACAAGACGTTTTTCCTCTTCAACTACGAAGGCTACCGCGAACAAACGCCCAACCAGGCAGTCCGAACCGTTCCGCCTGAAGCGTTTTTGCGCGGCGATTTCAGCAACTACAAAAACGCCAACGGCCAGTTGATTACGATTTACGATCCGGCGACAGGTCGCCTGGAAAATGGCAACTGGGTCCGCGATCCGTTCCCGAACAACATCATCCCGGCCAACCGCATCAATCCGATTGCCGCCAAGATTGCGGCGTTCTTCCCGAAACCGAATGCGGTGACGCCGGGCAGCGATCCGTTCCGCAACAACTTCGCCGACATTCCGAACATCGCCAATGACAAGTTCAAAAACTGGATTTTCAAGATTGACCAGAACATTGGTGATAAAGACAAAGTCTTTTTCCGGTATGGGTACAACAACCGCGCCGAAATCCGTTGGACGAACGGCATCACCACTGGCCCGGCGCAAGACGGACAGTTGCCGCTTAACCGTATCAATTACGCGGGTGTGGCTGACTGGGTGCATACCTTCAGTCCGAACCTGATCTTGAACATTCGCTCGTCAGCAAACCGTTACATCGAAGCAGCGCGTTTCGAAGGCGGACTGGGTTACGACGTAACACAACTCGGTTTCCCCTCTGCACTGTCGTCGCAGTTGCCGGTGAAGATGTTCCCGCGTTTCAACTTCTCGGATTTCATCAGCTACGGTCGTGGCAGTTTCAGCCGCGAACCAACCAACGTGTTCAGCTTCCAGCCGAACGTGACGTTTAACAAATCGGCGCATGCGCTGAGATTTGGTTTGGACCTGCGTTATTCGCAATACGCGCGACTGGTCAGCGGCAACGGCGGCATGCAAATCAGTTTCGACCGAACCTTCACCCAGAAGGATTTCTCTCGCGGGGATGTTTTGAGCGGCAGTTCGATTGCCTCGCTGTTGCTTGGCGCGCCGTCTTCCGGCAACGTGGATGCCAACGCTTTCCCGATTTACATGTTCAAGTATTACGCGCCCTGGATTCAGGACGACTGGAAAGTAACGCGTAACCTGACCTTGAATTTCGGCCTGCGTTGGGATTTGAATGGCCCGCCAGTCGAACGTTACAACCGTGCCAATTACGGCTTCGATCCGACAGCAGTCAATCCGGTCAGTGCGCGCATTGACAAGACCAAACTGCTGAACGGCGCGACGCAAGTATTTGGTGGCTTGGGCTTCACAGGCGTCAACGGCAATCCGAGCAGTCCCTACAAATACGACAAAAACAACATTCAACCGCGCATCGGCGCGGCCTATTCGTTGGGAACCAAGACCGTTCTGCGCGGCGGATTTGGACGTTATTACCTGAATCCGACGGGAGCGCCTGGATTCCCGCTCAACGGTTTCAGCCTGACGACACAGTTGGTCGGTTCACTCGACGGTAACCGTACGCCGACTTACGCGCTCAACAATCCCTTCCCGACGGTCAATCGTCCGGCGGGCGCAGGACGCGGATTGGAAACCTTGATCGGCAATGGACTCCAATACTCCAACCCGAACTTTACAGTGCCGTACGTTCACAACTTCTCGTTCGCCATTCAGCGGCAATTGCCGTGGCGCAGCGTGCTGGAAGTCAGCTATGTCGGCAGCCGCACTTATCAGGGTCAATCGCGTTACAATGGCATCAATGAAGTGACGCAGGCGTTCCGCGACAAGTGCGACCCAACCAAAGGCGGCGATCCGGCGTTCTGTAATGCCTTGCTGCCGAACCCGTTCCAGGGAGTGGCTGGCTTTGAAGGCACGAGCCTGTTCACTTCCTCGACATTGACGCGCTATCAATTGACCCGCCCCTTCCCACAGTTCAATAGCACCATCACCGAACTGGAACGCAATGAAGGCAAGGTTTGGTACAACTCGCTGCAGTTGTTGTTCAACAAGCGGCTGACGCAAGGGTTGACGATGAGTTCGACCTACACCTTGTCGAAGCAAATGGAAGAAGCGCTGGAATTCCCTGGTTCGCAAGACAGCACGGCGGCCTACATTGACGATGTGGCGAAGATCAAAAATCGCTCTCTGAGCTTTTCTGATCGCCCACACCGCTTCACGGTTTCCGGCGTATGGGAAGTTCCCGTCGGAAAGGGCAAGAAATTCCTGGGCAGCGCGAACCGTGCCGTGGATGGCGCTCTGGGCGGCTGGGAAGTTTCCGGCGCTTACATTTTCAATTCAGGTCGTCCGTGGCAGTTGCCGGGCAACGTGGATTTCATCGGCAATCAGAACGATGCCCGTTTGAGCGATCGGTTGCGCGTCCTCAACGGCACGCAATTCATTCAGGGCGTCAGGCCTTGCGTGGGACAGGCCGTCAAGAACTCTGATGGCAGCTACAAGCGCGATGCCAATGGCAACCTGACGTATGCGCTGTTGGCCTATTCGGTCGCATATGGTTGCACCGCGCCGAATTTCACCATCCGCGAACCGTTCACCACGCGTTCAACGGCAATCCGCGACCCGCGCATTCGCCGTCCTTCCTTTGAGCAATTCGACATGAATATCTCGAAGACGTTCCGCATCAATGAAAAGATGCGCTTCCAGTTCCGTGCCGAGGCGTACAACATTTTCAACACGCCGATGTACGACGAACGCACCTATAACACTGATCCGAACAGCACCGAGTTCGGCTCGATCAACAAAGCTACGACAGGACAATCGAACTTCCCGCGCTTCTGGCAGCTCGGCTTCAAGTTCCTGTTCTGATTTTCCAACGCAGAAACCTTCTGCTAAAAAACCAAAGGCCGCGCTCAATCGAGTGCGGCCTTTGGTTTTTGCAGGATCAGCTTAAAAAAGAACAAAGCGCCGCCGACTCACTTTGCCATCGGGGTCACGGTCACTTCGTCGAAATAACTGACACTATCGGTTTTTGACCACAGCCCGACTTTGCCGGAAATCGGTTCTGACCACGTGTAATCAATCAACTTCTTGCCATTCAACCAACCTTCGATTTGCGCGCCATGAACAGCGATTTTCATGTCGTACCACTTGCCGAGTTCCAGCGGAACGTTTTCCGTGCCTTTTTTGACGAAGCTGCGTTTGCCCTGCTTGAACGTCCACAACACCAGATTGTCTTCCTTGCCGTTGAACCGCACGGTCAGGTAATCGCCGTTGGGTTTGACGTTGAACAAAATGCCTGCGCATTTGTCCAACTGGCCGGACACCATTTTGAATTTCATGCTGATTTCGCCGTTCTGAAAATCATCAATGTCTTTGGCGACGGAAATCGGAAAGTAGGCAAAGGCTTTGACGTTGTCCACGAAATCTTCGTGCTTCGAACCGTAAATGGTCCGAGCTTTTTCGGCCAACCTGCGCGCCGGATTGCCGCGCAGCCATTTCCGTCCGTCGGCGGCGTACACTTTTTTGCCGCCGTCTTCGACCACCATCCAATCGCCCACCATCGAAAGAAAGCGCGACGATTCGCCGCCAACTTTATCCTTGTTCACATCAATGCGAATGGGTTTGGGCGTAACGGATTTGGAAACAGGCTTTTTGCCCTGTGCCTGGCCGGCAAATCCCGCAGACACCAACGCGAGCAAAATCAGATTCAGAATTAACAGGTTGCGTTTCATATGTTCACTCCTGAAACTTACGCGCCAGCCACCAAGCCAAACAGGCACTCAACGGCCACAACGCGTAAAAGATCAATCGAGCAGCTTTGGGATGCGCCGCAAGTGGGTAGCCCGGAAATTCGGACTCCTCGGTTTTGGCTGGAATCGGAATGCCAGCCAGTTCATACAACTGTTCCAACACAATCGGTTCGGTCGTCGAACGATTCATCACTTTGCGCCCGGCCATTTCGTACCAGATTTCGCCGTAACGTTCGCCTTCAGCGCCACCGCTTTCAAACAATCCTGTGCGACTTTGCGCGGCAAAATCAGCGGTTAATTTTGGCAATATTCGTTTGAGCTTGTTCAAAATGTTGCGCTCGTAATCCATCAAGCGCGGATCTTCGGGCGCCAAGTTGATCGTGATACGCAGCGGTTCGTGAATTTGCCGCAACGCTGTCTCGTCGGCGAGCGGAAAGGAATTCCGACGGTTTTCGCTCAAATCCCAGCTTGCGCGAACTGCGGCACTGCTCCCAATCACGGCCAGACTCGCGGCCAACAACGCCGCAGTCTTAAACCAGCGAGCACTAAGTTTGCGTCCCTGATGCAGCCAAATCGCTGCCAGAGCAAATCCAGCCAGCGCTAATACCAGCATCACCAACAACGTGCTCAACCGCAGCAATCCTTGTTCAAACCAGCGCAACGCTGCCGTCGGAGTGAACGCAGCGACTTCCGCCAACCAGCCTCCGCGCCCCGCCGCAATGAAATCCAGCGCCCAGGTTCCCAGTGTGAAACTCAAGGTCACAATTGCCGCGCTGGCTGCGCTTTCGGCCAAAGCCGCCGCCGCCATCGCCACGCTCGCGCTAAGCAGCATCCGCAACCAATGACCCAACAACAAATCCCAGGTTTCCGGCAAATGAATATGTCCGCCGTAAGCTTTCCACATGACGACAGCGATCAAGCCCGGCAACCAAACAATCGCCCAGCCAGCCAACAGCGCCAACACTTTTGCCGTGATGGCTGTTCCCAATCCTGCCGGAAGTTGCAGCGCCAACTTCCAGGCTCCGCTTTCTTTTTCCGCAGAGATCAATCGAATCGCGACGAAGGGAAATAGCAGCGTCACAGCCAGATCGTAAGCCCCCCAGGTCGGCACCAGAATGCCATCAAGCGGAGTCAATCCTTGAGCCAACGCCGCCGCGCCGCCGCCAATTCCGCTGGCTTCGGCGTACAGATTGACCGCTGTGATGAAGCTGTTGCCAACCAGCGGCCCGATGAACACCAACAGCAACCAGTAGGCGCGCGACGCCATCAATTCGCGCCATTCTTTGGCAACCAGCAATGCCAGGAGCTTAGGTGAGAGCAAGAAATATCTCCTCTAACCCTGCATGGGGAATTTCCAGATTGGCATAGGATCGAAGTTCGTCAATCGTGCCTTCACCGACGACGTTGCCTTCGCTCAGCAACACCAACCGGTCGCAAACTCGCGCTGCGTCTATGAGCTGGTGAATTGAAAGCAGCATCGTTCGCCCGGCTTCGGTGTGACGGCGCAATAAGGACATCACGTCACGCGTCTGGCGCAAGTCCAATCCGTCAAACGGTTCGTCCAACATCAACAGCGGCTGCGGAGTGAGCAAGCCCAGGGCGAGCAACAGCCGTTTGCGTTCGCCTTTTGACAGCGAGCTGACACGAGATGAAAGCAGATGATCCAGCTTCAACTCTTTTGCCAACTCAGCGGCGCTGGTTTGAGCAGGCCGGTAAAGTTGCTCAAAAAAGCTCAAGGCCCAGCGCACCGTTTGCGCCGCCCAGGGACTGATGCCGTCGGGCAAATAAAACAGCGCCCGTTGACGATTTGCAGCCGGAAGCAATTCACCGCGAAACGTCAGAACTCCAGCGTCGGCAGGTGCCAGTCCGGCCAAACATTCAAACAACGTGGTTTTGCCAGCGCCATTTGGGCCGATCAGCCCCAGCATTTCGCCCTGGCGAACGGAAAAGCTCACGTCACGCAAGACCCAGCGATTCGCAAAGCGCTTGGAAATTCTACGGACTTTTAGTAATGGTTCATTCATTCACGGGCTTGAGAACAGAAACCTTGGCACGGAAAAAGCGGAGTCGCCAAAGAAAACCAGGTTGAAAAGCCCCGACGCTCTTGGCAACTCCACTTCGTTCCGCGTTCTCCTTCTCCTTGGTGCCAGGTAATTCAGATCAAACTGGATCCGCCCCGCAGCGCAACCGCCTGAGCTTAGAAAATAAAGCGCGCTTGCAGTTGGAACATGCGCGGAGGATCAACATTGGCAAACGCCGGAAGCGCGTTCGTCGCCGTGCCGACGGCTACCAACTGACCAAAGGTCGTGTTCGGAGTCGCCGCATCGCCGTAAATCGTCTGTCCACGTCCCAGATAGTTTCCATGGTTGAGCAGGTTGAAACCTTCCAAGCGAAGCAAAAGGCTCGTGTGTTCTGACAGCTTGATACGATCTTCGACGAAGATCGCCACATCCTGCGTCATGGTTCCGCGAAACACAGATTTGCCAACAACCTTACCGTCAATGACCGGACGGTCGTTGTTTGCGCCGTCACCGTTGTTGTCAATTCCCGTCGTGGCATTGAACGGACGAGCCGACGCCAGTTGTGTCAACGTTCCTGCCGTGATGTGAAGCGGCAACTGATAGCTGAAGGTCAAAACCGCGCGATGACGCTGATCCACAACGCTCAATCCACGCTCGATTTCACCCAGGCGCGCAATGTTGCCCTGATCCGGGCCAATGCCATTGCCATCCGGTTCGGTCGTGTTGGTCGCTTTTGACAGCGTGTAGCTGACGGCGGCGTACATCTTTGTATTGCCGCGATAGCTAATCTGCGTCTGCAACCCGTCGTAATCCGCCACTCCAAGATTCATCAACACATTGACCTGACGCACGCCGCCATTAACCGGCAAAATTGGCCGCGTGGCATTTGCTGCTGCAACGGTTCTGGTTTGGCCGGGCGCTGTTCTGTCAAACGGCGCCGGAGCATTTAGATCAACCGAGCGGTCAATATCGGATAAGTGTTGATGCACATAATCGCCTCCGACAAACAAACCTCTGACGACCTCCCGTTCTGCGCCGATAGAAACCACCTGACTGCGCGGATTCACCAACTGATCGGGGTAGTTCGGCAGCTTGGAAAAGTCCAGCCCGTATTTGGCGAACTGCGTTTGGTAAAAATCTCGGCGGCCTGCGCCGATCGTGATGTCACGCGCGGGCAACTGCGAAGGCAGCAGGGTTTTCGGATCGAACGACAGCGGCAAACACGACCCCGTCAGGCAGGTCGGAAAGCCGAGTTGCCCAGGCGTGGCGGTGTAAGTCGTCAACCCGTCCAGTCCGTTCACCAGATACCCGGCAACCGCATTGGAGCGAATTTGCGTGTAATACATGCCGTAACCGCCACGAATCGAGGTACGCGCATCAGCCCACGGATGCCAACCAAAGCCGACACGCGGCGCGAAATTCTTCTTGGCGTCAGTCAAATCCTGCCGGTCGTAACGCAGGCCGGCTTCAATGGTCAGATCGCGGCTTACATGGATGCTGTCCTGCACAAACCCGGTATACAGCCACTGCGTCAGCTCATAGCTGCTGATGCCGAAGTTGATGGGTTGCTGGTAATTCTGCACGTCGGCCAGCGTCAACTGATCGAAGGGCGCGGTCGTTGTGTTCCGGAACGTGAACGTGCCGAGAATCGCTGTGCCCGGTTCGCTGCCCGTGCCGCCAGAGGTGTGATGAATGATGCTGCCGCCAAGACGCAGATAATGCCTGCCCAACGTCCATGACAAGGTGTCTGAAAACTGCACTTGATGACTAAAGATGTCAGAGGCGCGAGACTGTCCAATGGTAAATGGCACACTTCCCGCGCGCGTGTATGCGGTGGAAAGATTTTTTGCTTCCCAGAGCGTGACCGGATCGCCATGCAAATAGGCAAAACGCGCTTCATTGAGCAAGTTCGCATTGATCACAGAGGTGTGATTCAGTTGCGCCGTCCATGACCGCCGCGAATATTTGCGCGCAACGCTCGGAGCATTTGTGCCGCCGACCGCGTCCTGCGGGTTATCATCGTAAAACCGGTCAATGTTGAAACGGCCCGTCAGCGTCTGGTTCGAAGTGAGTTTATGATCTATGCGTCCGTTGAACAGAAATTGGCGATAGTGGCCCGTGTAATCCAGGTGGCCATCCGAGGGCAACAGGAAGGCAGGCAATGAATTCGACAGGAACGTCGTGCGATCCTGTGCCGTGTAATCGCTCGTTGCGAAGAAAAACGTTTTGTCTTTGAGGATAGGGCCGCCGATGGTGGCGGAACCTTGTTTGAGCGCATCCGGAATGTCTACCGGATTGATCGCCGTCAGCGTGGCGGGTGTGATGCAACTCGGCGCGGACTTGGGGCAAAAGCCTTTGGTCGAAAATGTCTCTGCCTGCCAGCCGCCGGGACGAACAAGGAACAGCCCTTCGCCGTGGAATTCATTTGTGCCGGACTTCGTGACAATGTTGAGCGCTGGGCCGGAAGTCCAGCCAAACTCAGAAGAAAATGCGTTCGTCAGCACATTGATTTCCTGAATGGCCCCGAGCGGCACAGTGGCAATCGCTGTTTGACGGCCCCAGCCTTCGTCGTTGTTTGCGCCATCCAGCGTGAACGTCGTGGCACGGCGTGAGCCTACACCTGTGATGAAATACGTCGCGTTAACAAAAAGATCGCCTGTGCCTTTTCCTTGTCGAAACGCCGAGTTCAAAAGCGGCAAGGTCGTTGATTTGCGGCCGAGAATTGGAGTTTCGTCTATCTGCGGACTGTCGAGCCGACGGCCAATCTGCGGGTTCGAGCGCACGCCTTCAGCAGTTCCGTAAACAGTAACCTGTGAATTGGTCGCGCCAACCAGGAGCTTCACTCGCAACGTCGCGGTTTCCCCTGCGCGCAAGCTGATATCTTTGCGCTCCTCGTTGCCGAATCCTTCCCTGGATACACTGACTGTGTACGTTCCCGTCAGCGACAGAGCGGAAAATTTGGCGCTTCCGTCGCCTCCCGATACGACGTCTCGCGTAGCGCCAGTCGCCGCGTTCACGACTGACACTTTGGCGTCTTTCATAACTGCGCCGGTTTGATCTTCGACGACGACAATCAGCGCCGCCGTGTTCGGCGACTGCGCTGCAACCGGCAGCGTAATACAAACCAACAGCGCAGATAGAAACATTTGCGCAATGACAGATGGTTTCAATCTCAATAATGTCATCGGTATGAATCCAGGAACGGAACGACTCAACAAGACCATTCCCTTTTGCTTAGCCATCACGACCCTTTCTTTAGTTTTGGCGGAAATACGTGAAAGTGCCCGATTGCTCCCTGATTCAATCGGAGTGAGGTGGGATGCTAGCGTGGAGGCGAAACCTACTACCAGTCCCCGTAGAAGTTTGTTGAATTAGGCTTGGCGAGGGGTTTACAGAAACAGAACTGTGATTTTCAGAAAGGAAAGACTGACAGGAAAAGCGAGCGTGATCGTTACGACCAACGTCCTCTCTCATTCCAGTTCGCGAAGCAGCGGAACCAGCGATTCAATAAACAATGATAATTGAGCGTCGCGCTCCAACGCCGGAACTCGTTCACGAACCTTGTAATATACGACAGAGAGCCTTGGGCTGGGCTTCAACGGCTTCAGGAATTCCAGTCCTTGGGCCGCGCAAAGCAATTCAATCGCCAACACGATTTCGACGTTGCGGACGATCTGTGCCAGTTTTAACGCCGCCGTCATTCCCATGGAAACGTGGTCTTCCTTATTCGCCGAAGTCGGCAACGTAAACACTGAAGCTGGATGCGCCAGCACATTGTTTTCCGCGATCAAGGCTGCGGCTGTAACTTGAGCGATCATCAAGCCGGAATTCGTCCCCGGATGCGGCGACAGAAAGGCTGGCAAGCCCGACAAGGCAGGATTGACCAAGCGTTCAACGCGGCGTTCGGAAATCGTCGCCAAGTCAGCCACCGCGATTGCGGCGTAATCATACGCCAGCGAAACCGGTTCGCCGTGAAAGTTGCCGCCAGACAACACTTCTCCGGCTTGATTGCCAGAAGGAGCAAAGATCAGCGGATTATCTGTCGCAGAATTGATTTCAATTTCAACAATCTGCCGCGCATGTTCTAACGCATCGCGCACAGCCCCATGAACTTGCGGCATGCAGCGCAACGCATAAGCATCCTGCACTCTGGGGTCGCCAACTTTGTCGCGATGAGATTCGCGGATTTCGCTGTGTTCGATCAATGCGCGCAATCGCCGCGCACTTTCTCGCTGGCCACTGTGAGGTCGTACGGCATGAATTTTTTCGTCAAATGCCACCGGCGTTCCGCGCAAAGCTTCCAGTGTCATTGCGCCAATCACATCGGCGGCGTTGGCCAGCTTGAAGGCATCCACCAGAGCCAACCCACCCACCGCCGTCATTGCTTGAGTTCCGTTGAGCAACGCCAGCCCTTCTTTGGCTTCCAGCATCAGCGGTTCGATTCCTGCACGTAGCAGCGCGTCGCCGCCTGCCATTCGTTCGCCGCGATAAAATGCTTCGCCTTCGCCAATGGCCACCAGCGCTTGATGCGCCAGCGGAGCAAGATCGCCCGAAGCGCCGACTGACCCTTTCGCCGGAATGATCGGATGAACTCCGTTGTTCAACATTGCAATCAGCGTTTCCACAATCAGAGGCCGGCAGCCTGAATAGCCTTTGGCTAAGACGTTTGCTCGATGAAGCAACATCGCGCGAACGACTTTTTCCGGCAGCGGATCGCCGACTCCGCACGCATGCGACCGAACCAGGTTGATTTGCAATTCGCGCAGTTCGTCGTTCGGAATGGTGACTTCGGACAATGCGCCGAACCCCGTGTTAATGCCATAGGCGACTTCGCCGCGAGCGATAATCTGTTCGACAAATCGGCGCGATGCTTCCATTCGTTCACGCGCAGCGGCGGAAAGCGAAATAGCTTCGCCCTTGGCAACGGCTTCAGTTTGAGCCAGCGACAAAGATGCGCCATCGAGTTCGATCATAAGAATTCTCCTTCAACCTGAATTCTATGGTACAGAACGGCACGGAACCAGGAGCGGTAGCGACTGGATTGTCACCCACTAAATCGTTTGCTCTGATTTACACCCGCTCGCTACCATTCTCGGTGTTGCACCTCAGAAACCGTCTCCCCAATCCGTTTTGCGCGCACGCTTCCAGGCTTCTTTGTCGCGTTTGGTGATGGATCGAGTTTGCAACCCTTCGGGGGTGCAGAGCTGAAGCTGAGTAAATCCGGGCTGGCGCAATGGATGGCGAATGACCCTCGCCGGTTCGGGAATGACGGAATATTTGGCGGCAATGATGTACGAAAACTTTTCGTCTTCGTAGCCCAACGAGCCACCTTTCAATCGGCGATGCAACGACGTGCGATCAAATCGCGCCGAAAAATGGCACCAGTCCGTTTCGTCTTCCTGCGTTGGCAGCATCGGACACACATTTTGATGCGGGCAAGGTGCGACCAGAAATGCTCCGGCTTCGATCAACCGATCTCTCACGGCTCGAACGGTCGCAAAGCCTTTCATCGTTCCCGGCTCGATGACGACCAACACTTGCCCGGCTGCTTGCCAGGCAGCTTGGACGATTTTGCCTACCGAAGCCGTGTCAATTTCGCCGAGCGAATACGAACAGATGACAACATCGTGCGACGGGAATTCATTCGCGCCGCGCAAGTTGGCTCGCTTCCAATCGGCGGAGCGAAAGGCTTCGTGTTCGGATTCTTGCGCCAGCATCCGGCCCAGCTCAATCAATTTGTTGTCTTGTTCGATCAAGGTGAACTGCCGCAAGGAATCAAACGCCTCCGCCGCAGCCCATGCCGCCGCGCCGGTTCCAGCTCCTAAATCGAGCAAGCTGGCTGGCTGAAATTTCGATGAAAGCGATGACAACGTCTTGCGAATAGCAGCAAACGTAGCAGGCATTCGCACCGCCAAGTACGCCAGCCGATGTGCATCGCTGGCAATAAAGCGTTCGACGGGAAGCTGTTTCCGATACCGGTCGGAGAGTTCCGACGCCGCAGCGGTTAACACGCTGAAACTAACGCTGGCCAATTCCTGTTCAATGGCGTTGCGAAGCGAGGGTGGCAATTGCATAACGTTGGTAAAGTACCCAGCGCGTAAACAAGCAGCAACCTGAACAAGGAATCGCTTTCTTACGCGCAATGAGATTATGACAAGGTCTTTGTTTAACTCGTAAGTCGTTTCCGATGCCGCTGATCCGGCAAAACCTGTTACATCGTTCCGCGAATCAACCCGCCATCCACTTGCAGCGAAACGCCTGTCAGATAGCTGGCGCGTTCCGAAGCCAGAAAAGCCACAACTTCGCCGACTTCGCGCGGTTCGCCCAAACGGCGCAGCGGAATTTCTGCCGCGACACGGCGAAAATGCTCTTCGTAACTGATCCCCTGCTCTTTCACGCGCACATCGGCAATCGCATTTTGCCGGTCGGTCAGGATTTGCCCCATCAACACAGCATTGACCGTCACGTTATCCGGCCCCAACTGATTGGCCATCGTTTTGGTCAACCCAGACAATCCGGCGCGCAGCGTGCTGGAAATCGTCAGGTCATCCAGCGGCTGTTTGGCCACCAGCGAAGTCAGATGAATGATTCGTCCCCAGCGTCGCCGCTGCATTCCGGGAATCACCAACCTCGACAACCGGACGACGTTCATCAAAGTGGATTCAACGCCAGCCAACCACTGCTCATCGGTCAATTGCATAAAACGGCTGACCGGAGGTCCGCCTGTGTTAGTGACCAGAACGTCTACATGGCCCAAACTCTCCTCAGTCGCTTGAACCCAATGCTCCAGGCTTTGCGCCGAAGAAACGTCGCCAACGAAAGTTTTTACTTCGCCATAGGCGGCGAGCTCTTCACCGGTTGCTGCAAGAGTGTTGGCGTCGCGTGAACAAATCGAAACGCGGCAACCTTCCTGTGCCAACGCTAGCGCGCAGGCCTTGCCGAGCCCTTTGCTTGCCGCAGCGACCATTGCTACACGGCCCTTCAATCCAAGGTCCATTTTCCCTCCTGGAAATTTCACTGCCAATGCTCAAATTAGGATCAGCGGGAGTTTAACCCAGAATGAATCGCCCATGCACAGAAGTAGACTGTCACCGGGCAAAAGGTGATGCTAACCTGTGACGCTGAAACTAACGGGAGGAACCCACTTTGCGAACAAAACTAAAAAGAACTTTCTGGCTGCCTGTTGTCCTGACATTTTTTCTGCTTCCCACACATGTTGCTCAAGCCCAGAACGACACTACCCCCAAAAAACGGCTGCGAAGCCCGGCAACAGCGAAGGGCTTCATTGGCGGCGAATCACACGACAGTTACGTGATTCGCGCGCGGAAAGGCCAGACAATGACGGTGCAAATTAGCTGGCGGCGCAAGGATGACAATCGTGCTGAGTTCACGGTCAGCGAATCCTCCAACTTCTTTAACGGAGCGCAAGTTGCTTTTGGGAAGGTTTCCGACCAGGGCAAGCGTTGGAGCGGCAAAGCTCCCAAGACAGGGAGTTATTACATTTACGTGGTTGCGCATCCGACAGCGCGATACACGCTCAGCGTCACGGTTGAATAACTCTGTACCGCCTTACTTAAAGCACAAAAAAGCCACGAAGCAGACAGGATTTTCATCCTGTCGAACTTCGTGGCCAAATGGACTTTAGCCGAATGAAGCAGAAAGTCTAGAAGTTAAACCTCACGTTCATATCCAGTTGGCGAGCTGCGCTGGCGCTGCTGGGAATGCCAAAGAAGGCAGAACCGAGTGTGCCGCTGTAGTTGCCATAGTTAACGCGATTGAACACGTTGGTGACGCGAAGCTGCAAAGTCAGGCTGTAGCGAGAACCTTCAGCGCCGCCGAAGCCGCCCATCATCATCGGGCCGCCCATCATTCCACCGCCAGGGCCACCGCCGCCACGCATTCCGCCACCACCCATTCCTCCACCACCACGGCCGCCGCCACCGCCGCCTTGGTTTTGAGCGTTATTGTTATTTGTTTTACCGAATCCGAAAGTTTTGCTGATATCCATCGAAACCTGGAAATTGCCAGGTCCTTGAGCGGGAACACCGTTCGGGTAAGTCTGTTGCAACCACGTGCCTAGATTCACACGGTCAGCTACGGCTGTGCAGGTTTTGCCGGGCGGGCAAATCAAGCGATTGAATTGCGCCGTACCGTACAGGCTGGCTGACAAATCGGAGTTGCGCTGAATCGGTTTGCCGTCCAAACCGACAGGGCGTTCCGTCAACTGTCCGTCGCTATTCGTATCCAATCCAGTCGTGATGTTGAACGGTCGGCCGGACGAAGCGTTAATCATCATTCCCAGACGGAACCCTTTAGGCAGCGTGAAGTTGTTGCCACTGAACACGCTATGACGACTATCCGCGTTTGAGCGGCCCCATTCACTGATCAGATTGTAATTGTCCGCCGGGCTGCCTTCGCCGTTTGAGCGAATCCACGACAGCGTATATCCGCCGAACATCATGGCACGCCCCATTCGACGGTTGATGTTGAATCGAATCTGATTGCTGGTGTTCAGCGCCGAAGCTTCATATTGGTAGATTTGGCCTGCGCCAGCAATCGGACGAATGAACTGGCCGGGGTTGGCCGGATCAGCAATGGGCGCATTGATGTTTCGCGTGCGGAATTGGTGAATGCCGCGCGTGAATAGATAAGTCACTGAGCCAATTAGCCCTTTGGGTAATTGCTGTTCCAGCGAAAGGCTGGTGTTGATGTCGTAAGGAGCCACCAGTTTCGGGTCGAGCGGACGCAACGTCGTGCTCTGTGACGAAGTCAACTGAGTCGCGTTGAGCAACAGCGCCTGTTCAGCCGTCGTGGCGAAGATCGCGTTGCGCACCAGGAAGCTTTGCTGCAAAGCCGCACCGCCACCATAACGAATCGAATTTTCGAAGCTGGTGTTACGCAGTCTTTCGAAGAAAACGCCGCCGCCTCCGCGAATTGTCGTCTTGCCGCTCTTGAACGGAGACCACGCAATCCCGAAGCGCGGAGCAAAATTCGCCTTATCTTGCAGATGTGTCTGGAATTCGTGACGCAAGCCGAAAGAAATCGTCAAGCGAGGTTGAATGCGCCAATCGTCGCCAACAAACCACGAACCGCGGAACATGCCGTAGCTTAACGCTGGATCGCCGCGATTGATCGTGAACTGAGTCGCGCGAGCAAGCGGATTGGTTGGATCAGCCAACGCCAAACGATACTGATCTAACGAAGAAAACGTGTAAGTTCCGTTGAAATTACTTCCGCTCAAATCGTCGTAACTGTCGTGTTCTAACTGCGCTCCACCTTTGATTGTGTGCTTCGCGCCTTTGCTGGTGTAGGTCAGGTAATCCTGATATTCGAACTGGGTTGTTTTGGTCGTGTTCGGACAGCAGGTTGAACCACCACCGTTGAACGCATCCAATACGTTGATCGCCAAGCCGTTGAACAGCGCTTTTTGGTCGGCGTTATCGCGCGAAAACTGGAATCGAGCTTCATGAATCATCTTGGAACTGATGATCCAGGTTTCGGAAATGCGCAGGTTATGGCCAGTTGACGTGCGGTTCGATCCGCGTTCCGGCAACAGATTGCTTGTCGTGCTGGTAGCGCCACCGCCTGCTCCGCCAAAACCACCTCCGCCGCCACCAAAACCACCGCCGCCACCGCCAAATCCGCCGCCACCGAATCCACCGCCGCCTGTGCGAGCGGCAAATTCCTGATTCATCGAATTGCTTTGGCGATAATTGTATGACGTGTTGAGGGTATTTCTGTCGTTCAACAGATAATCCGTCCGAAGCCCAATAAAGGTGCTGACGGTTTCAATCGGCACATTGGCGAAAAAATCGCCGGTAAGAGTCTTGGCGTAGGTGTTATTGCTGCCATCGGTGGAGTTCCGATCGGCGAACAACGTCGCGGACATTTTCTTTTTGATGACCGGACCACCGAAATTGAAGTTAAAGCGGTTGGTCATCTGGTCAGGTTTGACCTGTGCGAACGCGTTACGGGCATCCAAAGCGGAATTGCGGTATCCCCATCCGCCGCTACCGCGCCAGCGATCATTGCCGGGTTTGGTGATGATTTCAATGCGGCCGAAACCGGGGTTGGAGTATTCTGCGGAATACGGGCTTTGGTTAATTCGGATCTGCAAAATCGCTTCTTTCGGAGGCAGTCGGCCTCCGCTAAATCCGTCAACCAGAATTTCCGCGCTGTTGCCGTTGCCGCCGCCAGACGTCGGGCCAGCCAACATGCCCAGATATTCACGCAAATCGTCTTCGTTATCCGGCAAACCTTTAATGAATTCTTCGGTCAACACCGTCGCGCTCATGTTTTCGTCCGGATTGGTCGAAACGCCGACCGTGTTTGCCGAAACATCAGTCACAATGTTTTCCATCGCGCCGACGTTCATCGTAATCTCAAGCGATGGTTTTTCCAGCGGGACTTTCAAGTTGCTGATAACGACAGGCTGAAACCCTTGATACATTGCTGTCAGCGTATAAACGCCGGGCGCAACGTTGGGAATAATAAATTCTCCCGTCACCGCGCTTTTGACTTTGCGTTGTTTGCCGTCCGCCGAAGTCAGGGTAATTTCGGCATTCGGAATGACGGCTTTCAATTCGTCAGCTACCTGCCCGCGCACAGTTGAGTTCTGTGCGAAACTAGCGGAAGTCAGCAGCAACGTCACAAAAAACGCTGCCACACTCATAAAAAGGCTTTGCTTAATTCGGTTTGTCATATGTATAGGTCTCTCCTCTGTTCCCTCTTCTGCAAGAAGCAAATTGATGCCTATTTTGCTCTTTGCCACCTTTTGTTTTGTTATTCGATCTGTAAGGGCAGATATTAAAGATAGGCACTGCTTAACAACCCTCACGACCTGAAAGACGAATTCTCGCGAAAACCAGTTTCAAAAAATCTTAGATACTGACTCTGCCTGGATAGCAATTCGCCCCTTTCCCTTCTACGACTTAGTTTCTTTGAGACCCAATCGCCGATCTGTGACTGTTGGGATGGGGTTTGGGCCACCTCTTGAAGGACTGTCACGATGCCGTAAACCTGAAGTCGCCAACACCAAACCGTCTTTTGCCAGGAACCAAGACCTGTTTTCCAGGCGTTTGTAGTCGAAAAGACTGGTGATGGCTGCCAAGAAATACAGTCTCGCACTCAGCTTTTGCCTGAATTGAGAGTGATAGGCGTTTCCAGCCTCCGAATGGATGGGTTGAAGGCGATATCTCCGCCTGGACAAAGGAAACGTCTCCCAATAAGTTGCTTCAGGAGCCCGACCTTTTATCAGAGCAAACTCTTTGACACGCCCCCGCCCATGACTTAGCTTACCGGCTTCGGTCACGGATACAATTCATCACCATCATTAGGAGAAAATCGAAGTGATTCAACCCGTTCGCATCACGCACGGAGACAACCCTTACAGCCGCGAAGTGCAAGGTAAAGCCAACGAGCCCATTACCGTCGCCGCGTTGCTGGATCGCAGCCGTGCGCTGTTGGGCGTGCGCAATCTGGATTATTCGCTTGAAGCAATTTACGACCGCCTGGAAATGAATGCGCCTCGCATCGCGGTCATCGGCGGCTCGCTGGATCATCCGGCGCACATCATGGACCCTGAAACCACGGCGCGCGCGGCGATCCGCATCTGGCAAAACGGAGGAGTTCCCTTCGCATTTTCAACGCCGGTGCTGTGCGATGGAACCGCGCAATCCAACACGGGCATGTGTTATTCGCTGGAATCGCGCAACGCGATGACGACGATGATCGTCAATCAGATGGAAGCTCAGAGTTACCACGGAGCCTTCGTCATTCAAGGATGCGACAAACAACCGATGGCCGCCGTTGCAGCACTCGCAGCGTTGGACGTGACGCGCAGAGCGCGCGGCGACGCACCGGTTTTCGCCACATTCGCTCCGGCGCACGTGCTGAAAGGCGGCACCTTCCCCGACGATTTGCGCGCCGACATCGAAGCCGTTGCTCAAAAGGCCGAATCCCTTAACAATCAGGAAATCGCCGATGACGTGCGCGACGGGTTGGCGTATGTGCTGCAATGCACGACGAATACTCAGTTTCAGGGAGTATTCACGCGCGCCGTCGCTGCCGGAATCATCACCCACGACGAACACAAAGCCTTCGAAAAACGCCTGGC
>DAOMFR010000027.1:11356-57588 GCA_035429885.1 Blastocatellia bacterium | reverse complement strand
ACCGGACTCCTGCCGTGCTGGCGCTGGATAATATCGGCTCGCGTGCCGATGGCAACGACACGTTGCTGATCCTGAACCGCATCGGAGGCAACTTGGGCATCGGAGCGTCCACGCTGGGAACGGTGTTCGGCATCATGTACGACGATGCTGAAAACTCGTTGAGTTTCTCCCTGGCTGGAAACTGCCAGTTGAGAAATTCGATCTCGAACAATTTCCCGCGCACCACACCGAGGTTTGAAACCTTCATCCCTGCCGGAAGAACCGGCTGGGCGAAGATCTTCAACCAGACCGGCGCCATCGGCATCACGGGCGCGGCAATCAACTTCAACCCGAACGCGTCCAGTTCTGCAGGAGCCTTCAACCAAGGCCACAACCTGCATCACCTGACGCTTAACAGCCAGATGAGCTACATCATCCCAATCTTCCCGCCATCGTGCTGACGAGAAGAACGGTTTGACATAATCTAAAACTGAAAAGGCCGGAACAGTGATGTTCCGGCCTTTTCAGTTTTGCGACGTTGACACTTTTCCGAAACGTGTAGTAGCTTTCGTTACGTTCATTTAGCAATAACCCTCGTGCAGTTTCCCGCAACAATTCAGCATAGAAACTGACGACGGTTGAAATCATCAACCGGCTGCGTTGTAAGTTTTTCAAAGCAGCTTTTAATCAACGGAGAGAGACAACCAATCTGAGAAGCCTGAAGATCACATTACCGGAACGCGGGCTGGAAACGTTGTTCGGCCCACACGATCAAAACATCAAGTATCTGGAATCGCTTTTAAGCGTGCGCGTCAGCGGACGAGGCGATGAGTTGATCATTGAAGGCGACGAAGCCGATGTCGCCATTGTCGAACGCATCCTGAAAGACTTCAGCCAGCTTTTTACGGAAGGCCGCACGCCTTCTTCCAACGAACTCCGCGCTGCATTCAAACAGATTGCTGACGACCGCACCTCTAATTTGCGCGAATTGCTGGTTGGGCAAAAACGCATCAACCCGGCTGGCCGCAAACAAGTCACCGCCAAAGGCCCCAATCAAAAACTTTATATGGAAGCCATTGAAGAGCACGACATCGTGTTCGGCATTGGTCCGGCGGGAACCGGAAAAACCTATTTGGCCGTGGCGATGGCTGTCCAATATCTGATTTCCAAACGAGTCAACCGCATTGTGCTGGCTCGCCCAGCTGTTGAAGCGGGCGAAAAACTTGGCTTTCTGCCCGGCGATTTACAGGACAAAGTTGATCCGTATCTGCGACCGCTGTATGACTCGCTGTTTGACTTGATGGATTTCGAGCGCGCAACGAAGTTTCTGGAAAAACGTGTCATCGAAGTCGCTCCGCTGGCGTTCATGCGCGGCAGAACCTTATCGGATTCGTTCATCATTTTGGACGAAGCTCAGAACACAACCTCCGAGCAGATGAAGATGTTTTTGACGCGCATCGGTTTCGGATCGAAAGCGGTTATCACTGGCGACGTGACGCAGATTGACCTGCCTTCGGGTCGCAAATCCGGTTTGGTCGAAGCGCAGCGTGTGGTTAGCAACATTGACGGCATTGCGTTCATTCAATTCGACGAACGCGATGTGGTTCGGCATCAACTGGTGCAGATGATTATCAAAGCCTACGATGAACACAATAAAAAGATCAGCCTCTAATCGCGAAGAGGAAACAGTGGAAGGCGGCGGCGACTTCGCGATTCAGCCTATCGAAGTTCTCAATCGTCAGCGACTGCATCCAATTGACCGGAAAGCTGTGGAGAAACTATCACGCGAGGTATTGGATCGTATCGGACGGGAAGATGCGACGCTGACTATCAGCTTCATACGCGATCCGGAAATGCGCCGGTTGAATCGAAATTATCGGCAAATTGACAAACCTACCGACGTTCTATCGTTTGCTTATCACGAATCCCCTGACAGCTTTTTCAATGATGACGACAACGCGCATTTGGGCGACGTTGTAATTTCGGTCGAAACCGCCGAACGGTATGCCGGTGAACTCGGTTTGACGTTCGACCTCGAAATCCAGCATTTGATTATTCACGGCACATTACATTTGGCCGGTTATGACCACGAAACCGACAACGGCGAAATGAATCGCCTGGAGCGAAAACTGAGAAAACAACTCCTCTTGCGAGGCAGTAACAAAACCAAAAGAGGTAACGATTGAATTTTCAACACTTCAGCCCAAAAACACTTTGGCCCGTTCTGTTTCTTTCAATTTTAGTTTTCACAACTGGCAGTTTCGCCGAACAAGCCAAACTTAATCCGTCTCCGCGCCGCATCACTTACGCTGAGGCGCAAAAACTTTTGGTGAACGAAAAAGAAGGCAATCTGGATAAACAGGTCGGCAAGTTCACACGAACCAAGCTGAGTGATGGCCGCGTGCTGGAAGTGTTCTATCCGCTGACAGCAAATTCGCCCGGGCGAAAAGGCAAGGCGCTGTCAGTTCCCGGCTACGGATTAATCTACGATTCCGATGTTGCATTCAAAGAAACCACCAAACCTCGCCACGCGCTGGAAGATTTGATTCCTGATGGCCGCGTGTTCGTCGGCAGCGTGTCATTGCACGTGATGAAGCTGGAAAAACGGGTCGGTAAATTGGATTACACTCGCAGCAGTTTGCGACGGCTCGACAATTTGATTGCCGGATATCACGCTTCGCATACAACAGCGCAAACCGACCAACAGACATTTCAAGAGGTCACGGCTTATTACGGCGAAGTCATGCGCCGCGAATTGAAAGCCGAATGGAAGCCTCGCGAAGTCAAACTTGGCCTTGCCAAAGTTCAAGTCGAACCGAATTTGGTGTTCGTGTTCAGCGGCAAATCCAAAGAACTCCGCCCCTGGAGTACCGTACTTCAAGCAATGTCGAATGAAGATTCGCGCGGCGTTCGGTTGTCTAAACTTTTCGAAGACGAACTGCGAGCGGCTCAGCAATGAGCTGTGCAATACCACGGTCGGCAGTGATTTGATTCATTCGCTCGACCAGCACGCTATCTTGTTCAGCTTTACAGCGAATGCTATAAGTTCGCCCGTCCGTGACCCATCATCAACAAATTCGCCAATTCGGAGGAATTCGCTATGACCGCCAATAACAAGCGTTTTTCGCTTCTCGTTCTGCTGTTCTGCCTGGCAGTGTTCGCAACTCAATTTATCCGCTCAGCAGCGGCTCAGTCCCCCAAAGGCGTGGCGGTTAGTCCCGCGACCAGCGAGGCTGAAGTCGGGCAGCAAATTCAACTCAAAGCCATTTCGACCGACGACAACGGCAAACAAACCGAAGTGAAAGCCGGTTTTTGGGTGGCTTTGCCCGGCGATCTGGCAGCAGCCGATCCGGATGGCAAAATCACATTCTATGCTCCCGGCGAAGTTCAAGTGATTGCTGTTGTCAATGGCCGCCCGGCTCGCGCGACGGTTCGCGTCAAACCGGCGAAGGTCAAAACTGTAGAAATTACCAAGCTGGGCGCGCCGCTGGTGATCGGCGGAACGTACAAGCTCAATGCGAAAGTCATTGGCACCAATGGCGACCCGCGCGAAGATGTGAAGATCAATTGGGTGTCTGACAATCCGGCGGTTGCGGCTGTGGATTCGGCTGGACTCGTGACTGGTGTCGCCACAGGCAAAGCCAAAATTTCCGCAAAAGCCGAAGCCGTCACAGCCGATCTGGCCATTGAAGTTATCAAGAGCAACGTTCGTAGCATTGCCGTCGAACCGCGCACCAGCGACGCTCGCACAGGAGACGTCATTCGTTTCAACGCTCTGGCCAAAGACGCCAACGGTTCGGCGCTCAAAACCGCTGCAGTTCGCTGGGCGGTCAGCGGCAGCGGAGCCACGATTGAAAGTGATGGCGGTTTTGTTGCGAATAATCCCGGAACCTATGTCGTCACCGCTTCTGTAGGCGAACAGTCCGCTGCGGCGACCATTGTCATCACGCCCCGAAATGCCGAGCGCGAATTGGTCAGCGTGGGGCGCATTCGGCTGAAGGATATTCAAGCTTCCGAACAATGGATGTTCGGCAATTACATCTATATTTCGACCATCTGGGATCAGGTGCAGGTTTATGACATCAGCGATCCGAAAAATCCCAAACTGACTGAAACCGTCAAAGTGGACGCGCGCGTGGTTAACGATGTCAGTTTGACGCCTGACGGCAAAATTGGCGTGTTGACTCGCGAAGGCGCTTCCAGCCGCAAAAATGGCATTGTCTTTTTGGACACGACGGATTTGGCTCATCCGAAAGTTCTTTCGGAATACACAGACACCGTCACGGGCGGGGTTCATAGCGCATACATTGATGGCCAGTATGTTTTCCTGACCGATGACGCGACCGGTTCGATGCGCGTCATCAGTTTCAAAGACGTGAAAAACCCGAAAGAAGTCGCGCGTTGGGAAGTTCCACTTCGCGGCCCGAAACCGGCGGTCGAAGGTTTTGGCGACGGAGGCCGTTATCTGCACGACGTGCAAATCAAAGATGGTTTGGCCTATCTGGCGTATTGGCGCGACGGATTGGTGATTTTAGACGTAGGCGCTGGTATCAAAGGCGGTTCACCGGAAAGCCCGAAACTGGTCAGTCAGCTTCGGTTCAATCACAACGAACTTTACGGCGACGGATGGCTGGCAGGAACGCACGAAGTTTACCGCTACAAAAATTACGTCTTCGTCGGCGACGAAGTCTTCCCTGCCCAGTTCGACATCATTGCTAAAAACCGCATTCCCGCACGCGGAGTGTTGCACGTTGTTGATGTCGCTGACGTCAACAACCCGCGCAAAGTTGCCGAATATGCCGTGCCGGAAGGCGGCGCTCATAATGTCTGGGTTAAAGACGACGTGTTGGTAATGGGTTATTACGGCGGAGGCGGTCGCGTGCTGGACGTTTCCGGCGAATTGCGTGGCGATCTGTACCAGCAAGGCCGCGAAATTGCCCGGCTGTGGACTGGCGACCCGCAAGGCTATCGCCCGAACCTGCCATTCACCTGGGGAGCGCGCCAGTTCGGCGAGTTCATTTTCTTCAACGACATCAACTCGGGCATTTGGATTACCAAACTCGGCAAACCGAAACAGAAAGGCTCGACGACTTCGCCGGGCGAATAAAACAACGTTGGAAATGATGAAGCAGGTTTGTAGTTCCGCCGTCAGGCGATTGGTTTTGACATTGTTTTTGCTGAGCCTGCCGCCTAACGGCGGAACTACGAACTTTTCCGTTGAAGCAACTGCTCAACCTGTGACTCGCCAACACACAGCCACGAAGGTTTCAATTCTGCCTGCCTACCCCGAAGCCGAAGTCGGCGAGGAGCTTCAGTTCAAAACCGTTGCAACCGATGATCGTGGCCGCCAAACTGAACTCAAAGCCGGATTCTGGATTGCCCTGCCAAACGATCTGGCAACGATAGACGCCGACGGCAAAGCTCACCTGCTTGCGCCCGGCGAACTTCAGGTGATTGCTATCGTCAACGGCAAGCAAGTCCGTTCAACGATCAAAATCAAACCACCGCGCCTCGCTACCATCAAAATCGCAAAGCCTGCCGCTCCGTTACCGATCGGCGAAAGCTTTCAATTGATGGCTTATGTGGCTGACGCCAAAGGCGGCTTGAGGAAAGACGCGCCGCTCGCCTGGAAATCAGAAAATCCAAGCATCGCCACAGTGGACGAAGCAGGCCGAGTTACAGCCTTGGCCGTTGGCAAAGTCACAATCACAGCCAACGCCGAAACTGTCAGCGACCGCATCACCATCGAAATCGTCAAAAGCGATCTTTACAGTTTGAAGTTGCAACCGAATCAGACAACGGCTCAGGTTGGAGACGTGGTTCACTTCACCGTCGAAACTCAAACCTTGGCTGGGCAGCCGGCGAACGTTGCCAACATTCGCTTGTTAGTGGATGGCGAAGCACTTATCGAAAATGATGGAAGCTTCGTGGCGAAACGACCGGGCAAATACACTGTCACGGCGTCATCGGGCGACAAAACGTCGATGGCGATTGTGACCATCACGCCTCGCACAGTTGAGCGCCAATTAGAAATCGTCAGCCAAATTCCGCTTGGCCCCATTCAGGCTTCACAACTTTGGCCTTTCGGCAACTACCTTTATGTTGCGACATTTGCAGACGAACTGCGCGTTTACGATCTTTCCGACATCAAAACACCCCGACTCACTGAAACGCTGAAAGTGGACGCGCGCTCGTTGCCGGATTTCAGCTTGACGGCGGACGGCCGTGTCGGTGTACTGACTCGCGAGGGAGCGTCGAATCGTCAAAATGGCTTACTGTTTCTGGACACGGCCGATCTGGCGCACCCCAAAATTCTGTCATCGTTTACCGAAACTATCAGTGGATCGGTTCACAGCGCATTTATTGATGGGCATTATGTGTACTTGACCGACGACGCAACAGGTTCAATGCGCGTGGTGGATTTCAGCGACGCGAAATCTCCCAAGCAAGTTGCTCGATGGGAACTCGCGTTGCCGGCGGCGAAAGTTCAAACCGATCATATGCTGGCAGGAATGAGTATGGGGAGCCGCCACTTGCACGATGTGCAAGTGAAAGATGGCTTGGCTTATTTAGCATATTGGCGCGATGGATTGGTGATTCTGGACGTGGGCGCAGGGCTTCGCGGCGGCAGTCCTGAAAATCCAAAATTCGTCAGCCAATTTCGATTCAATCACACAGACCTGTATGGCAAAGGTTGGCTGGCGGGCACACGCGAAGTTTTTCGCTGTGGGAAGGTCGTCTTTGTCGGCGACGAAGTTATTCCAGTGGAATTCGATCCGAAAGCTGGCGGGCGGCGACTTGGTCGCGGGATTCTGCACGTAATTGATGTGTCGGACATATACAATCCGCGCCGCGTCGCCGAATACGCCTTACCAGAAGGTGGCGCGTACAACGTCTGGGCCGATGGAGATTGGTTGGCCGTGGGCTTTTATGGCGGCGGAGGCCGAATTTTGGACATCTCCGGCGAACTACTAGGTAATTTGGCAGAACAAGGCCGGGAGATCGCTCAGTTAAAAACTGGCCTGAAAGATGGTGACCGCCAGGATGTCCCTTTCACGTTTAGCGCGCGAATTTTCGCAAACCATATCTTCTTTAATGACTTGAAAACTGGCATTTGGATCACCAAGCTCGGTAAACCATTGAAATGAATCAACAACGCGCTCAAGAAATCCTGAATCTCTTCCCGAATCGCCGCTTGATCGTGCTCGGCGATCTGATGCTGGACGAATTTATCTGGGGCGAAGTGCGCCGGATTTCTCCAGAAGCTCCTGTTCCCGTGGTCGAGGTGAAACGCGAATCCTGGCATTTGGGCGGAGCAGGCAACGTTGTGTCCAATTTGCTCGAACTTGGCGCAAAGACATCACCGATTGGCATTATCGGGAATGATGAAGCAGGGCGATTGCTAAAAAATCGGCTTGCCGAACTCGGAGCAACCATAGATGGATTGATTGTTGACTGCGACCGGCCAACCACGAGAAAAACTCGCATCGTGGCTCACAGCCAGCAAATGGTGCGCGCGGACCGTGAAAGCCGTTTACCTGTTTCAACGGAAATCGAGGCACACATCATTGCAGCGTTTCAGTCTGCTCTAGCGGAAGCCGAAGTTGTCATCATCTCGGATTACGACAAAGGCCTGCTCACTCCCCAGGTGTTGAAATCCGTCATCTCGACAGCGCAAGCTGCCGGGAAAGTCGTTTGCCTCGATCCGAAGATCAAGAACTTCACAAGTTATCAGAATGTAGATGTCATCACTCCGAATCAATCTGAAGCCGAACGCGCCAGCGGAATCGAAATCGTTGACGACTCATCATTGATCGCCGCCGCCCATAAGATTCAAGAAACGCTGGGTTGCGCGAATGTATTGATCACTCGCGGAGAACACGGTATGAGCTTGCTCGATGCCGACAACAAGTTGACGCACATTCCCACAACGGCTCGCGAGGTTTATGACGTTACAGGCGCTGGCGATACGGTTATCGCGACTCTTTCAATGGCGTTGGCTGCGGGTGCAAACATTCTCGAAGCAGCTATTATTGCGAATCACGCTGCAGGAGTTGTTGTAGGTAAAGTAGGCACTGCGACTGTATCCAAACAGGAATTAGCAACCACATTGCTTGACCTTACCTAAATTCAGGCCAAATTCTTTACAAAATCAACTGTTGCAAACTGATCAAATCTTCCCAAATCCGAAAAAATGGATGAAGCATGATCGTACACTACCTCCAAGAACGACCTGTTCCCTTTCAAACCACTACTACTTTTTTACCTGCTTTGCCTCCGTGTGAGTAAAAAATTTTCCGATCTAACCCTTCTTTAACAGGTAAGTTAGCCAATCACCCTAAATGGTGTTCTGTTGTTCAAATTTTCGGATGGTATACTCCCACCCGTTGTATCAATGCTTTTACTAACGCCGTGAAGTTCTTTCACGTTGCGGTTGCAGTCTCAAGCCGCTAAAAACTCGAACGAATGAGTAAAACAAAATGTGAAGAATGTGCCCCGCTCAATCACTCTGAATCCGCCCACTAGGCGGAGATGGTTTTGATTGTGACCTTTGTGTTTGATCCACACAGAGGGGAAGCGTTAGCTAGAAGTTGGGATTAACCCCTAACAAGGAGACGAATGGATCATATGGTTACGAACTTGAACAAAACAGTGGGAATTGTTTGTACAATTTGTTTATCAACAGCTCTTCATTTCGGAGCCAACGCTCAAACCCCGACATCGCCAATTTCGTCGCAAGACCAGGTAATCAAACCCAATTCATCTGACGCGCAATCAAACACTGACCTCAATAAAATTGCTTTGGCTTCGGAAACACCGACCAAAGGAAAGATTGATGCGAAAGTCGAGTTGAAGCCCGAATCTGAAATTTCAGAGCCGAAAGTAAAACCCCAAACCCCTGTTCAAAATTTTAAAGTATCTGCCAACGCCTCGAAACTCGACGCGCGTACTTTTTCAATGCCTGATGCTGATTTGGGCGAGTCAATGACTTTTCATGCAACTGCCTACTCATTGAAAGGTAGAACTCGTATTGGCACCAGCGTTCGCAGAGGTGTCGTTGCTGCCGATCCTCGAGTTTTGCCATTAGGTTCTGTGGTACAGATCAAGGCGGGAAAATACACTGGTGTTTACACAGTGCATGACACCGGTGGCAGGATTAAAGGAAACATCATTGACGTTTGGGTTCCAGACAGACACGAAGCCCGTCAGTTTGGACGCCGGAAAATTCAACTTCAAGTGCTCAAGCTGGGGGCGTCAAAATCGCGAAAGCGATAATGCTGGTTCCCTAACCTAATTCATCAGTCGCCGCTCGTACAGAAAACGAGCGGCGATTTTCTTTTCCGCGGCCAGATGATTATCATCGCGGGATGAGCCGACAGAACAGCAAACTTACAGTCGAACCGTTAGTAAAAATCACGCGCGGTTCACTGGTTGAAGCCATTCATCGTGGTTTTATCGCCGCAATTGATGTCAACGGTCAGATTGTTGCCCAGCTCGGCGAGATCGAAACACTCACGTGGTTTCGCTCGGCGGCAAAACCGTTTCAGACAATTCCCATCATCACCAGCGGAGCGGCAGATCACTTCAAGCTGACCTCCAAAGAATTAGCCGTCATCACAGCTTCGCACAGCGGCGAAGCCATTCATCTGGAAGTCGTCAACTCAATCCTGAAAAAGGTGCTCTTGACTGAATCAGATTTGTTGTGCGGAGCGCATGCGCCGTTTGATGAACCATCCGCCAACAAGCTAACCGAAGAAAATATTCAACCGCGGCAACTTCACAACAATTGTTCAGGCAAGCACAGCGGCATGCTGGCGCTCGCCAAATTCCTTGGCGAGCCGACGGCTGATTACACCAACCCTCAACACCAGATTCAGCAACGGATTCTCAACGTGCTGGCAGAGTTCGTCCAAGTACCGCCCAACGAAGTTGCGATTGCCATTGATGGATGCAGCGCACCGGTTTTTGGCGTCAGCCTTTTATCCATGGCTAAGAGTTATTCCCGGTTGGTTAACGCGCGGTCCACTGATCTAGCCCCTCACTTGGTCATTGCCGCTGAAAAGGTTGTCGAGGCAATGACTGAATTTCCGGAAATGGTGGGAGGCTCGCGGGGACGACTCGACACGGATTTGATGCGTGTCACCCAAGGCCAGGTCGTTTCCAAAGTCGGCGCCGAAGGCGTCCAGTTGCTGGGTGTTAAACCCTGTCAGCAGTTTCCCAATGGCCTTGGTATCGCCATTAAGATTGAAGATGGCGACACGCGCCGGGCGCGAGATCCTGTTGTAATCGAAACCCTGCGCCAGCTCGGCGTGCTTAGCCAAGCCCAAGTTGAATCACTTGCGGCTTACACCACGACAACCCTGCTCAATCACCGCAAACTTGAAGTCGGGCAAATCCGCACCTGTTTCAAATTATGAATCCAGAAATCCGAAAGCTTTTCCCCGTCACTCAAAATTACGTATACCTGAATCACGCAGCGGTTTGCCCAATTTCGCTGCCCGTTGCCGAGCGAATGCTGGAATACACAGCGGACCTACTGAATAACGGGTATGTTCGTTATGAACACTGGGGCAATCGCATCAAGAAAGTCCGCCAACTTGCAGCACGCTTTATCAATGCTTCTGCTGACGAAATTGCATTTGCACCAAACACATCCGCCGGTCTGGCGTATGTCGCCAATGGAATAGACTGGCAAGCAGGCGATAACATCGTCACAGCTGATTGCGAGTTCCCTGCCAACCTTATTCCCTGGCGACGAATTAGCCGCGAATTTGGCGTCGAATTGCGAATGGCATGTGAACGAGACGGACGCCTGGAAACCGAAGAGATTCTCAGCCTGATTGATTCGCGCACGCGGGTTGTCAGCTTGAGTTTTGTCGAATTCGGCAGCGGCTTTCGCAATGATCTGGAGTCGATAGGCCGTTACTGTCGCGAACGCGGCGTAGTCTTCGTTGTGGATGCAATTCAAGGGCTTGGTGCTTTGAAGCTGGACGTCAAAGCTTGCTGCATTGATGCTTTGTCGGCAGATGCTCACAAATTTCTGCTGGGCCCAGATGGCGTGGCGTTGTTTTATGTTTCGCGACAAGCAATGGAGAGCATCCAACCAACCGTCGTTGGCTGGACTTCCGTCGCCAACCCATTTGATTTCGACAACGCGAATCAACCTTACGCATCGAGTGCGCGACGATTCGAACCAGGCGCATTGAACACTACAGGGATTGTCGGGCTCGGCGCGGCCATTGAGTTATTCCTAAACACCGGGCTGGAAAAAATTGAGAACCACCTGCTGGAACTTGGCGATTATCTGAGCGAACGATTGATGGAGCGTGGTTATCAAGTCGTGAGTTCACGACACCCCGGAGAAAAGTCAGCCGTGATTTGTTGCCGCCATGACAAATTTTCAGCCGACGAACTGTATCGGATTTTGAATGAGCAGCGTATTATCACCACGCCAAGACTTGGCCGATTACGAATCTCGCCACATTTTTACAATACGCGAGAGGACATAGACCGGTTGATTGAAAGCCTTGCAGCTTAATTCAATCGCCGATCAAATTATCAACCACACCGACTACCAAAGGAGACTTCACCAAATGGATAAAGAAACTATTACGTTGATCATTGCTCAAAACGGGCTCAAAACCGCGGCAACAATTCTTGCGGCGAAAGCTGCCAAGCAAGAAAAGAAAGCCGAGAGTGCCACTGACGCAGCGGTAAAAGCCAAGCTCACCAAAGATGCCGCCAAAGCCAAAAAACTTGCCGCCGCCTTGTCCGCCGCCGATCAAGGAATCACCGCCTACATCAGCGAAACACAAAGCTAGAGATAGTGGCGACATTTGCTTTTTTACCAGTAACAAACAGCGCGCGATGATGGATGTTCATTGCGCGCTTTTTTCTATTCAGAAAGCCGGTTCCTTGTGACAGTTTTATCCTGGCGGCTTATAATCCACCTGACTTTGTCTAACCAATTCTGTTAGACACGGAATCTCTCAACAAATCATTCACCCACCTGTCTTCCTTGCTGAGCTAAAGTTTTTTGCCAGACACGATGACAGCAAGAGGTGAAAAAAAAGTTCGTTAGGCAGCAAAGCTGGAATGAGAAACCTTTTGGAGCTTGACTGTGCTGAAATCAGATACAGCCAGTAGCTCTAACCCATGATTTTGTTTTACTGATTAGTCCTATCAACAGACTCAACACGGAGGAACCCTCTCATGTCTACAGCTAAACTTTTAAGAACCATCTTGCTGATTATCAGCTTGTTCATTTGCGTTGGCCACGCATCAGCCCAGGAGTTTCGAGGGGCAATTTCGGGCCGCGTGACTGAAGCTTCAGGCGGAGCAGTTGTTGGCGCACAGGTCACCGTAACCAATGTGGCAACGAACAGTTCGGTCAACACCGCTACCACTGACAGCGGCGAATATCAGGTGCTTTACCTGATTCCCGGCAATTACACGCTGACAATTGAAGCCAAAGGCTTCAAGAAATCCATTCGGAAAAACATCGAAGTTCGAGTTGGTGACAAACTGCAACTTGATCTGGCGTTGGAAGTGGGAGCCGTGACGGAATCGGTCAACGTTACCGCCGACGCTCCGTTGCTGGAATCAAATTCGGCTTCGGCAGGCCAGGTCATTGACCAACGACGCATTTCCGAACTGCCGCTTTCGGACGGCAACCCATTTGTGCTGGCGCGACTTGCGCCCGGCATTGCGTATGTCGGCGATTTGAAATTCTCACGCCCTTTTGACAATGGCGGCACTTCAGACGTTGTCGCCAACGGCGCGCCGGGACGCAACGAATTCACGCTCGATGGTGTGCCGAATATGGCCAGCGGCGGCGGACGCGGACGCGTTGCCTTTGTGCCGCCCTCCGATGCGGTGCAAGAGTTCAAGGTCGAAACATCGAGCTTTGACGCTCAGTCCTCCCACACGGCTGGCGCGACGGTCAACGTTACGCTCAAGAGTGGAACCAACAGTTTGCATGGCACCGCGTACGAATTCGTCCGGAATGACGTGCTGTCAGCCAACGACTTCTTCCTCAATCGCACGAATCTGGCAACGAATCCCACACGCGACAAGGATCAGGATGGAAAGGCAGATCGCGATCCGCTTCGTTACAACCGCTATGGGTTCACCATCGGCGGCCCGGTGTACATGCCGCGCTTTGGCAGCGGCGGAAAGCCTTATGTGGACGGACGTAACCGAAGCTTCTTCTTCTTTTCCTATGAAGGGTTAAAAGACGTTTTCCCAGAGCCGGGGCTGTTCACAGTGCCAACGCTCAAGATGCGCGGCGGCGATTTTTCTGAGTTGTTGCCTGGCATCGTCATTTATGATCCGGCGACGGCCAAAGCCGAAGGCGCGCGCGTTCGCCGCGATCCGTTCCCTGGAAACATCATTCCAGCCAACCGCATCAGCGCAATTGCCAAGAACTATCTTTCATATTACCCGCTGCCGAATCAGCCGGGAGGCGCTCAAGGCCAAAACAATTTCATCAGCGGTCAACCGCGCTCTGATAATTTCCATTCTGAATCGTTCCGTTTCGATCAGGTTTTGAATGAAGCGCAACGCGTTTTCTTTCGCTACTCCCACAACAATCGCCGCGAATCGCGTGGCAACTGGGGAGGCGTCGTCAATGGCGTCAATTCAACCGGCAATTACCTGTTCCGAATCAACGACAGCGGGAACATGGATTACGTAAACAACTTCTCGCCGACTGTAGTTCTGAATGCCCGCGTCGGCTTTTCGCGGTTCAACGAACCGAATATTCGTCAACACGAAGGCCAGGTCAGCCCGGCCAGCCTGGGCTTCCCCGCAGCAGTCGCGGCCCTGTTCGGACCGGAACAGTACCTGCCACGATTTGAGATCAGCGGTTATTCCGTGCTCGGCGACAGCGTCGGCGGCGGCACGACCTTCAATATCTACACCTTTCAATCCACGTTGACCAAAATCGCCGGAGCGCATTCAATTCGAATGGGCTATGACTTCCGCACCTATCGTGAAAACTCCTATGGCGCGGGTCACGCAGCAGGCCGTTATGATTTCGCCCAGAACTACACTCGCGGCCCGCTTGATAATTCGACCAGTGCCGCTGTCGGACAATCATTGGCTTCGTTCCTGCTCGGCGTGCCGACAGGAGGAACGATTGAACGGAATGCGTCGCGATCCAATCAATCCCTATTCAACGGAATGTTTGTTCATGACGACTGGAAAGTGTCGAACAAACTGACCCTCAATCTGGGATTGCGCTATGAATACGAAGGCGCGACCAATGAGCGTTACAACCGCAACTCGCGCGGTTTCGATTTGACGTCTGCCAGCCCCATCGAAGCGGCGGCAAAAGCGGCTTATGCTGCCAGTCCGATTCCTGAAATTCCGGTCACCGCGTTTCAGGTTAAAGGCGGTTTGCTTTTCCCCACGGAAGGCAATCGAAGCTTCTGGGATGCGGATAAGAACAATTTCCAGCCTCGCATCGGCTTTGCGTACAAAGTGAACGACAAACTGGTAATGCGTGGCGGCTGGGGCATTTACACCGTCCCATTCGTGATCAATGGAGCCAGCCAGCCTGGGTTTTCACAAAGCACGCCGATTGTGCCAAGCGTGGACAATGGCTTGACCTTCCAGGCCAGTCTGGCCAATCCCTTCCCGACAGGCGTGTTGGCTCCAGTCGGATCAACCCTGGGTTTGGGCACATTCCTTGGCCAGGGAATTTCCTTCCTGCCGAATAAGTTGGACAACACCCAGGCTCAACGCTTTTCCTTCGGCTTCCAATACGAATTGCCCGGCAACTGGATGGTCGAACTTCAGTACGTGGGCAATCGCGGCTATGACGGCGTGGTGGGAACGAACATCCTCAACACGATTCCGCGCAAGTATTTGTCCACAAGTTCATTCCGCGATCAGAGCATGATTGACACGATCAACTTCCTGAGCGCGACGGTCACCAATCCGTTTCGCAACCTGATTCCAGGCACCAGCCTGAACGGAGGGACCGTGCAGCGGAATCAGTTGCTGCGCGCGTTCCCCCAATTCGGAACCATCGGGACGTTCCGCAACGACGCTTCAAGCAGCTACAACGGCGGGCAACTGCGCGCTGAAAAACGCTTCAGCAAAGGCTACACCTTGCTGGCAGCGTACACCTGGTCGAAATTCCTGGAAAAGGCGTCCTTCCGGAATGAAGTGGATACCGAATACGAACGACGTTTTTCCGATACCGACATTCCGCATCGTTTGGTGATGAGCGGGATTCTGGAATTGCCGTTTGGCCGTGGCCGCAAGTGGGGCGCAAACATGCATCGCGCGCTGGATGTGGTGGCGGGCGGTTGGCAGATTCAAGGCATCTGGAACTGGCAGAGCGGACGCCCGACTCCAACGCTCGGCAATGTTTATTACAACGGCGACATCACCAAGCTGAAAACCAGCATCAAGCCTGAAAACGTGGACGGCACGGTGTTCGACATCAGCGGGTTCTATTTCACGGATGCTGCTGTGCAAACGAACGGCGTGATTGATCCAAACAAACAGCGCAACGATCCGCGCATTCAGTTAGGAAACAACGTTCGCGTGTTACCCAGCCGCTGGGCCGGGTTCCGAGGCCAAGGATTGAATCTGTGGGACCTGTCGGTGAGCAAGAACTTTTCGTTCACCGAAACCATCAAGTTGCAATTGCGCGGCGAATTTCTGAACGCCTTCAACACACCGGTGTTTGGCGATCCGAACCTTGATCCGCGGAATGCCAACTTCGGCAAGGTTACAGGCCAGAACAATCTGGCTCGTAATGTGCAGATCGGCTTAAAGCTGATCTTTTAAACCTGACAGTTCGAAGCACCGGCCTTCATCGAAAGCCGGTGCTTCGAACTGTGAATTGATCCAAGCAATGATGAAATACAAATTGTTAGCCCTTGGTTTGCTTCTGGCATTGAGCTTCGGTTCAATTGCCAAAGCCGATGATTTCAAACTTGAGCCGGTAAAGTGTCGCTCCGTCGAAGACATCGTGTACGGTCACAAAGACGGTTTGGCGTTGACGATGGATGTGATGATTCCTGAAACCAAGCCAAAGAACGTCGGCGTCATACTCATTGTCAGCGGAAGCTGGAAATCCAAGAAATCTGACATTCCAAGTGAAGAGGCTCTTCTTCGCGGCCAGCATTGGGCGCAAGGATTGCTGAATGGCGGATTCACGATCTTTCTGGTTCGCCACGGCAGCACGCCTCGTTACCCCGTGCCGGATATGGTCAGCGACATCAAACGATCCGTTCGCTTTGTTCGGCTCCACGCCAAGGAATACGGAGTGGATCCGAACCGTCTTGGAATCGTCGGGGGTTCGTCGGGCGGTCACCTGGCATTGATGGCTGCGCTGACCGCCGATGATGGAAAAGCGGACGCGAAAGACCCTGTTGAAAAAATCAGCAGTCGCGTGCAGGCTGTGATGACCTGGTTTCCGCCGGTGGATTTTATCAACTGGGGCGGTGAAAACACTTACAAGATGATCGAAAAAGCCAGACCAACTCTTTTTCAAGAAATGTTTGGCAAAATCACGGACCTCGAAACGCAATTGAAATCTGTTTCTCCGATTTATTTCCTGACCTCTGACGCTCCGCCGCTGTTTTTAGTTCACGGCGACGCTGACAAAACCGTGCCACTTCAACAGTCGCAAATCCTGAAAGCGAAGTACGAAGAGTTGAAACGGCCCGTGCATCTGACAATTCAACCCGGCGGACCGCACACATACTGGCCGGGTATTGAAAAGAACTACCCAGCCATCTGGGAGTGGTTTGATCGTTACTTGAAATAGTTCACAGCTCTCGGTTCACAGGCTATTTTTCGCTGTGAGCCGCAAACTGCGAACTGCCAACTTTCTTAATGGGAGACAAACATGAGCAAGACATCACGCAGAGATTTTGTGAAAACGACATCGGTTGCTACTGCTGGTCTGGCGGCGACGAGTATGCCAGCTTACAGCTACGACCGGATTTTAGGCTCTAATGGCAAAGTTCGCGTCGCCATCGTGGGCGCGGGCGACCGTATGATGGGTTCGCTGGTTCCGGCGTTTTTTAGCCAGGCCGAAGAACTCAACTTTGAACTGGTTGCCGTCAGCGACATCTGGAAACATCACCGCGAAACCAACTCGGCGAAAATTCAGAATAACGAAAAGTACAAATCCAAAGCGGCGAAAATCGCCCTGGCTCGCAACAACGACGAACTATATGCGATGAAAGACATTGACGCCGTGATGATCGCCACGGCAGATTTCCAACATGCGTATCACGCCATCGAAGCCGTCAAAGCGGGCAAAGACGTGTACGCCGAAAAACCCTTCGCCAACATTATGAGCGACGCCAACGAAGCTCTGGATGTGATCGGCAAATCGAAACAGGTTTTTCAGGTTGGAACTCAGCGCCGCTCAACGCCCAGCTATCAGCGCGCCAAAGAATATCTGGATTCCGGCAAATTCGGCGACATCGTCATGGCCGAAATGAACTGGAACGTAAACCAACCGGGACGCTGGCGTCGTCCAAACGTGGTTCCGCTGATGAAGCAGGAAGACACCGACTGGAAACGTTTTCTGATTAACCGCGATCCGAAGATGCCGTTCAACCCGCGTCATCATTTGGAGTTCCGTTTGTTCTGGCCGTTTTCTTCGGGCATCCCGGATCAATGGATGGTTCACCAAATTGACACCGTGCATTGGTTCACGGGCATTCCGCATCCGCGCAGCGTTGTCGCCAACGGCGGCTTGTACTTGTGGAAAGACGGACGCACAAACTGGGACACCATGACGGCGGTGTTCGATTACCACAATCCGAAAACCGACAAAGCCTTCCAGGTGCTTTACGCCTCACGCCAAACGAACGCGACGGTTTCGACCAACCCCGAAGGCCTCATCAAAGAAGTTTACTTCTCCAACGGCGGCACACTCGACCTGGATACGAACAAGGTCACTCCCGATGGCGGATTGATCGAACGACATGCCAAACCCATGAATATGCAGCCCAACCGACTCGCGGCGATGACGCTGGCCGATGAAGGCGGCGTAGTGGCTTCGGCTAATACCGGCGCTGACAATCAAACCATCGCTCACGTGCGCAACTGGATGAAGTGCGTCAAGGATCGCAACCAAAAGACCAACGCCGATATTCACGCGGCTTATAACCATTCGGTTGCGTTGTGCATGACCATCGCCGCCATTCAAACCGGCAAGAAAGTGACCTTCGACGACAAAGCTCGCAAAGTCGTGACGGCCTAAACCATCAAAAGGCGAAAGAGTTTTCCCTGCTCTTTCGCCTTTTCCACTCACCTCAACGGAACCAATCATGAAGCAAAGTTTTGCAGCATTCCTGACAATCAGTTTGTTGATGCTTGCGGCCACTGCTGTCAGCGCTCAGGCCGTGAAAATCACTGAAAACAAAGAAAAGAAACAATATGACGTGACGGTTGATGGACAGCCGTTCACGTCCTATGTGTTTTGGGACGACCAGAAAAAACCGATTCTGTATCCGCTCCGCACGTCAAAAGGCACGACAGTCACGCGTGGTTATCCGCTGGAAAAAGTCGCGGGCGAACGCACAGACCATCCGCATCACATTTCGTCGTGGTTCAATTACGGCAACATCAATGGAGTTGATTTCTGGAATACTCCGCCCGAAGGCGTGAAGCGCGATCAAGGCGTGATCGAAAAATTCGGCACGATCAAACATCGCTCGGCTAAAGTCGTCAAAAACGGCAAAGGCTTAGCACAGATGAACGCTTCGATGGATTGGATCATGCCGGATGGCTCAAAGGTCATGCAGGAAGACGATCAAATCTTCTTTCGAGCCGCCAAAGACATTCGCATTATTGACCGCGTCATCACGCTGACGGCTCAAAAAGACAAAGTCGTCTTCAACGATTCCAAAGAAGGCGCGCTTGGCATTCGAGTCACCCGCACACTGGAAGAGCCGTCGACTAAACCGGAAGTCTTCACTGATGCAAATGGCGTCCCAACCAAAGTTCCGGTAATGGACAACAAAGGTGTCGCTGGTGTGTACCTAAGCAGTGAAGGAAAAATCGGTGAAAAAGAAGGCTGGGGAACTCGCGCCAAATGGATGACACTTTCCGGCACCGTCAAAGGCGAAGACGTTGTCATTGGAATTTTCGATCATCCCAAAAATCCGACCTATCCGACTTACTGGCATGCGCGCGGCTATGGCCTGTTCGCTGCCAACCCATTCGGGGCTAAAGAGTTCACTAAAGGTGCAAAGACTTTGAACTACACGCTGGAACCAGGGCAAAAAATCACCTTGCGGTTTCGCATACTGATTCATTCCGGGAAGTTGACCAAGGAACAGACTGAAGTGCTTTATTCGCAATTCGTGAACGACATTAAGAACTAGGCTGAGTTCTTAGCATTTTTGCGAAACAAAAACGCCTCACCGCTGATGATCCAAGATCGAAGCGGTGAGGCGTTTTTGAATACTAACCGTCACAAACAGGAGAACACTTACGCAGTTGTGCGGCGAACTGGGGCCAGATGAAGCTGTCGCCTCAACCCAGCCACCCAAAAATCCAAGCGCGTTTGGGGAACCTTGACAGTGTTTGACTGTTGAACTGCTTGCACTTGAACAGAACGGCCACAATTGGGACAGCAACGAGAATAAGCGAAGATCTGGTAGTTGCAATGTTGGCAACGCATGGGGCACACCTCCAAATTTAGGAGTTAGTCTTAACTACTTGAATCGAATGTCTAATCAGAACCGCATGGGGAAGGTGAAGTGGATTATAGATACGGTTTTAATTTTGTCCAGATGTTCGTGCAAATAATTCGCACTTTGTGCGAAAAAATTTCATTATGCTTTAAGCTCCTGTGTCATTCTCACTGAAAATTTGGCCAGACCTCTCATTCAAGCAAGGCACTCAGAATGAAATCGGTATTGAGCGAAAATTTCCGACCTGCTTCAAATTAGTAATTGACTTCCCATGAGGTGTTTGTGTTTAATGCCGGACAAGCTCAAAAATGAGTTTGATTCTTTTGCCCCGCCCATTTATCACGAAGTAGTTTTACCAAGTTGCGTTGCCAACCTCCCAAGCTTCCCCCTAAGGCTATCTGCTAAGACCCCAGCAGCATGCTTCCCTGACACAGAATGTTATAGCGCCCATGCACTATGGGTGTCGCAAACGTCTGTCGTTTGAGCTCTATCAAATCACATTTCAACTCGCCGTTCGTTGGCAGAAACCATGAATGCCCGCGAAGTAAGTATTTGTGTGTTCAGGTGCATTCAGATGCTGCTGAGCACAAGTCGTCAAGGACTCGGCGGTAAGTAACGATCCAACCAAGGAATGCTATTTCCGAACAGGAGACATAGAAACGATGCTCACCGAAAAATCTAAAAAGCGCGATGCCAATTTTTCAGACCCCAGCCCTGTCAACTCGTCTACAAACAACAATCGCAACTCCGATTCATCCCATCAGAAGCCAAATAATGTGTTACCGCTTGAACGCCCCAAAGGAAATACCGGAAAACTGAGACTTCCATCAGTAATCACCGAAGCGCATCCGGAAGCGAGGCAGGATCCAAGTTCCACCACCGAAACAACAGAAATCAAAATACGCATGGAAGCTGTTCTGGCTGAGATGAAATCCAGAACCAGCTCCTTTGAAAACGTAAGCTCCGGCAACAAACCATTCAATGCCGAGAGTTCGACCGAATCCAATGTCAGCGAATCACTTGGCCAGGAAATCGAACGACGCAAAGCCGCCATCATTGCGATTGCACGCGAGGCCGAAACCCGTTCGCGCGAAGCGGCGGACAAATTTCATCAGGCCGAATCCAAGCTGACCGAGCAGATCGAGTTGCGCAAACTCGCCGAAGCCAAAGTCAACGAACTTGAAGAAGACTCCAAGCAATGGCAAGCCGTCGCCCAATCGGAAGAACTGAAGCGCATCGAGGCGGAAATCGCTAAAGTCGAGCTGGAAGAACGAGTGAAACAGGAAGCCGAAGCACGTGCAGCGGCGGACAAGGCACGGACCGAAGCGGAAGTAGCGTGCTTACAGGCGGAAGCCAAAGCTAGGAATGTCGAGGAGGCTTATCAAAACGCCGAAGCCAAGGTTCGCGCAGCGGAAGAAGCCGCTAGAACCGCTGAGTCGCTGATTTACGAAGCCGATGCCATCGCCCGACAAATGGAAGAAAAGTACAAGGCTTCGGAAACGAAATTACATCGGGAAGCCGAGTTGCGTGCGCTGGCCGAACAAATGCTGCAGGAAATGGTCGGCTTGATGCCCAATCAGGACTTGAGTTTGGATAGTCTGAAAATGACGTTTGCCGAGCCGTTAGCGATGGGCAGCTCAATCGGCACCGATGACGCACTAACTCAATTGCACGGGCAAATCGAAACGGAGCAGAAAGCTCGGCTCGCCGCCGAACAATCCAGAGCCCAAGCCGAAGACAAAGTGGCTGAATTGGAAACCAAACTTCGCAAACTGGAAGAAAAATTTCGAACGTCTGAAAACGGCTACAAAAAGGTTTTACGAAAACAAGAAGAAGAATTGCGCATGATGTCTGAACAGATCACTCGCGCGAATGAATCGACGACGGCGTTGTCAACAATCAAGTCCGACGACGAGATCATGTTTACGGATGTCGCCCAATCCGGCACCAACGGAAAAGGCGTCAAACTGGCGTTTTACGGCGCGCTCATTTCACTGCTGATGGTGGCGTTGGTCTGGCTTGGTGTTGTGGCGTTCAGGCAGCTTTGAAACCACTCCAGGTCATAAAACCAATGAAAAAGATCATCACGACCTCAACTCTGCTTATCCTTTTCGCGCTTTCAATCGTAGCGGCGACTCCGCAACAAACAGTCTCGCCTGAAAAGAAAAGCGCGATGCACAATCTGGACCCTGTAGACATCTTTCCCCAAGCGCGAGAGCGCAGCGGCAAAGAGAACAAACGGGGTCCCAGTTCAGCAAAGATTTCGCCCCATTCCGCTCAGGCGGAACTGGCGACCAACTCTTCCGAGCCGGAATCCAGCAAACGGTCACTCAGAAGTTCGCGTCGTCATCATTCGTCCGAAGACACCGCACATACCGACCGGGTCGCGCTGGCTACGCCGACGCCGGCCATTGATAACCCGAGCGCACAACCAGAACCAGATGCATCCGCGTCAACAATTGCAACTCCGGCTTCGAGCCTGCCTCTTGCCGAAACCAGCGGCAAAAATCGAGAGGCACCTCCACAAACCCTGGCCTCTATAAGCAATTTGCCTGAAGGCGAGGGCGGAGTTCGGAATCACCTGCTGTCATTGCCGGTCATCGTCGCGCTGCTGGTAATCGTTCTGATTTCATTGGTTCTGGTTTTTGCGAAGCTGGTTCGCTTTTTACGAGGTCCAGCGGTTTAGAAACCATTCCATCGGCATTTAACCCGAGAATACATCCCCGGAGGCCCTTTTTATGAAGACTCAAAGCATAATTCACAGACTCATTCTGCTTCCTTCCCTGCTGGCCCTAACAGCCATATTCTCACTTTCTGCCCTGGCGCAATCCGCTGGAATGGCGGATCCCAACGATCTGTACGGAGGTATTGAGATTGGCTCAAAAGGCGTTAAGGCTACTGCAATTCGCGTCAAAGAAACGGACGAAGGTCACGCCGTCAAATTGATTTACGCTGAAGTCATCAACACGACGATCATGCAGCTTAAAGACAACAGATTCGCCCCAGACGTCATACGCGATACTGCGTTGGCAACGGCAAAGATGTTGGCCAAAATGAGAGACGATTTGAAAGTCCCTGACGCTCACATTGGCATTGTCGGCAGTAGCGGACTCAAGGCAGATAATCCGCAAGATTTAGTCAAAGCCGTTCGCGACAGAACCGGTAAGCAAATGACCTTTCTCGATGTGGAAACTGAAGTCCAGTTAAGCGTCGTCGGAACAATTCCGCAACGCTACCGAAACCGCGACGGAAGTTGGAAGGACAATCGCGGCATTTCGGTCTTGATGGATATCGGCAGTGGCAACACCAAAGGCGGGTATCAAACCATTCGCCAACTGCCAACCGGCACGCCCGATTATGATTACGTGACCGTCGGCATTCCCAAAGGAACCGTCAGTTTTACTAACGACATCAATCAGGCGGCGGGAGAATCGGCAGATCAAAGCGAGTTCGCCAGAAAAGCCAAGGAACTAACTCCCGCTTCCATTCGAGTATCATTGCGAAAAGAAATGGAGCGTAAACCCGGTTTGGTAAACCGCCCGCGTGTTTACCTATCCGGCGGAATTGTATGGGCGATGGCTACGCTGCTTTACCCGGATGATCGTCGCGCCCTGGTTCCGCTCACTGCCGCTGACATTGACCTGTTTTACCAGAAGGTCACTGGCGATCCTGATTCGCTGCAGAAGTTCCTGAACCCGAATCTGACCAAACGAATCTCTGACCGCCAAGTGCGCGCCGAAGCCGAAAAGGAGATAGAAACTGTCCGCAATACATTCTCGCCCAGAAACCTGATCGCAGGCGCTGAAATTCTCAAAGCCGTTTCCGGCGAATTCCAGCTTCATCAAAAGCGAATTAGATTTGCACGTTATTCGTATCTTTCCTGGATTTTAAGTTACACACGGTTGCAGGTCGGCTCATACACGCCGTAAACTTCGCGCCACATCCCTGAAACTCAATCGAAAGGCACATTGTTCGCTTAACAATCATCGAAAATGAAAACGCTCCGAAGTATCTTTTTAAGCACGACAGTTCTTTGTTTCTCTTTGGTCCTGATTTCGCTTGGCAGTTTGCCTGTGGCAGCCAGTCCGGCTTCCGTTGAAAAAAACAACAAATTGCATGGCGGTATCGAAATTGGGTCTCGCGGAGTCAAAGGCACAGCCATCAACTTCACGCGTAAAGGCAACGGCTACGAAGTAAAAATTCTGTACACCGAATCCATCAACACTTCGATCATGAAGCTGAAAGACAATCGCTTCACGCCCGAAGGGTTGAAAGAAGCGGCGGATGCAGTAGCCAAGATATTCGCCAAGCTTCAAACAGAATATCAGGTGCCGGTCGAACAGATTTATATCGTCGGCAGCAGCGGGTTGCGCGCGGATAACAAACCGGACCTGGTCAATGCCATCAACCAAGCCATCAGCAGACCGATGTCCTTCCTGACCGTGGACCTGGAAGTGCAGCTGAGCATCGCCGGTACGATTCCGCGCAAACGCGACGACGAAGCCAAGCCGTTGAACGAACGCGAAGTCGCGCTGTTAGTGGACATTGGCAGCGGCAACACCAAAGGCGGTTACCAGCAGCCTGATTCTCCCAAAGAAGAATTCGTCACGATGGGAATTCCGTTTGGCACCGTCAGCTTTACGAATGAAGTGAACAAGCTGCGCAAGGTGGAAGCGGATTTCAGCGGGTTCGTGTCAGACGCGATGATGATCGCGCCTAAGATTTTGAACGACCAGCTACACGCGGAAATCGAAAAGAAACCCGGGTTGGTCTATCGCCGAAGAGTGTATTTGTCCGGCGGAATCATTTGGGCTATGGCGACGCTGTTGCATCCGGACAATCGCCGGGCATTTGTCACGCTGACCACCGATGACATCGCGATGTTCCATTACCGGGCGCGCAACGACATGGAAGGTTTGCTCAATCCGGATTTGTCGCGCATCAACGATGAACAGAAACGTGCCGAGATCAAAAAAGACATCGAAGCCGTCAAAGCGACCTTCACGCCGAAAAACATCATCGCCGGAGCGGAAATCCTGAATGCCGTCAGCACCGAATTCAAATTGCAGAACAAAGAAGTTTGGTTTGCCCGTTATGGCAACCTGAGCTGGATTCTGAGTTATGTGCGAGGCCAGGGAGAAAAACAGCTTCTTGCCGCAGAAGGCTCCACAACTAGCGCCTTGAAATGATAAAAGGAGATTGCGCGAAGCGATGGCTTCGCTAATCCTTGGCAATCTCCAATTTCAAAGGCGGAAAATTTCATGTCACGACCAACCAAACACTCTTTGGCCACTTGTGCGCTTGTCGCTCTGGTGGCATTTCTTTTTGCAACTCCAGCCAACGCTCAAGCCACGATCAAACTGCTCGGCCATCTTGATCCTTTTGATGGAGACAACCGCTATGCGGACGTGTGGGGCGAAGGCAATTACGCTTATTTGGGTTCATTTTCCGGAAACGGGTTGATGATTATTGACATCTCCAATCCGGCAGCGCCCAAGCTGGTAGGCAATTATGTTCCGGCAGAAGGTGGCCGCTTTCAGGATGTAATGGTCATCAACGGCATCGGCTACTTTTCCAGTGAAAGCCGCGGCGGACTGCACATTGTGGACGTGCGCAATCCCGCCAATCCTGTGCTGCTCAGCCAGATTACTGACGCCAAAAATGGTTTTCCCAACGTTCACGAATTGTTCGTTGCCGACGGAGTTCTTTACGAAGCGGATTCGCGGACACCTGTCGTCAAAGTGTTCGATGTGCGCGATCCGAAAAATCCCGTATTTGTCCGAGACATTCAAACCACCGACACTCGATTTATTCACGCCATTGTTTGCGTCAACGGCAGATTGTTCACTTCGGGTTGGAGCGGAAAGACGGACATTTACGACGTGCGAAATGTTTTGACGGCGCCGCCGCCGTTGCTCGGTTCGTTTGATTCCGGCACAAGCTCCCACGCCAGCTGGCCGAGCAATGATGGCAAGTTGCTGGCCAGCGCCCGCGAAACCACCAACGGAGACATTCGGCTGTTCGACATCTCCAATCCAGCCAGTCCCATTCAATTGGCGACCATAACGGCGCAGTCATTGGGGCTTGATTCCTTTTCGGCACACAACCCGTACATCATTGGCAACTTGCTGTTTGTGTCCTGGTATCAGGCGGGACTGGTCGTCATAGACATCAGTGATCCCAAGCAACCGAAACTGCTCGGCAATTACGACACCTATCCGGGTGCAATCAGCGGCTTTGACGGCTGTTGGGGCACGTTTCCCTTTTTAGGACTGGATCGAGTGTTGGTGAGCGATCTGGATGGCGGGTTGTACATTGTGGACGCGACTGCTGCCCAAGTTGGCCCGCGAACGGTGTCCGCCGCCAGTTACAGCTTTTCAGCCATCGCAGGCAAATCCATCGCCGCCGGATTTGGCGTCAATCTGGCGAACGCAACCTTGGGAGCATCCACTTCCCTGCTGCCAACGTCGCTGGGCGGATCGTCTATTGCCGTCACGGATTTCAAAGGCGTCGAACGATTGTCGCCGCTCTTTTTCGTGTCGCCGAACCAGATGAATTTTGAAATTCCGGCAGGAACAGCACCCGGTCCGGCGTTGCTCAAATTCTCGAATGGAACACAAACTATCACGGGATCAACCATAGTGTTCCCCAGTGCTATTTCCATTTTCACAACGGACGCGAGCGGCACAGGCGCGGCAGCCGCACTGGACGCCTTCACCTTTGCCGGAGCGCCATTCAATGCCACGCGAACCAACGGGCAGCCTAATGTCATCGCCGTCTTTTGCACCGGTTTGGGCGAAGACGCCACTGACCTTGACGGCGACGTAGCTGCCAGCGTTCTCGCCACGATTGACGATCAACCAGTGACCGTTAGCTACGCCGGTCGAGCGCCCGGCTTCACGGGATTGAATCAGCTGAACATCGTCTTTCCGGCAGGAATCAATTCCGGCACCCACAAACTCAGCATCGCGCGAAATGGAGTGGTCAGCAATTCAGTTTCAATCGCCATCAAGTAAGTAAAGCTTTGGCGCTACCCAATGCAGAAGCCAATTCATCGGACTTTGCTCCGCCTCCCTGAGCAAAGTCCGATTTGCCGCCACCGCGTCCGCCCAGTTTTTCGCAGGCGGCTTTCATCAACGCATTCATATCCGCAGCCACATTTGCGGAACGCGCAAACACCAGCCGAACCATTTCCGATTCGCGCACGGCCAGCAAAGCGATAACGTTTTCTCCATCCACCAATCGGTGAGCGATCAGCTTGGCTTCTTCAAAATCACGGTCGGTGAATACTTTTTCGACGATCTGTATTCCGTTGGTGACGGGCACAGTGGCCAGCAATTCAGCGGCTTCGACTTTGGCGGCCAACTCTGACAATTCGCGAACTCGACGCGACAGTCGCTTGTTGTCTTCGATCAGGCGATTGACGGATTCTTCGGCTTCATCGCGACCCACGCTGAGTTTCAAGGCAACGGCTTCGGCGGATTTGTTGGCGGCGCGGTAATCTTTCAAGACGCGCACGCCACAGACGAAATGCAACCGCGTCATTTTCTTGGCGCGTTCCCAGGCGCGCACGGCAATCAAGCCAACTTCGCCTGTTCGCCTGGCATGCGTTCCTCCACAAGGCGACCAGTCAAAGCCTTCAATTTCGATCACGCGGATGCAATCGGTGATGAAGCTCTCTTTTCGCAAAGGCAATTTGGCGGCTTCTTCCGGGGTAACTTCGTGAATGCGAATTTCGCGGTCATCGAAAATGATGCTGTTCGATAATTCTTCTGCGCGAAGAATGGCCTGTTGGATTTCGTCAGGCTGTAATTCCAGCGTCAAATCAATTTCGGTCACGCGGTCGTTGATGCGAAAGCCTTTGGTTTCGGCGCCGTATAACTGAAAGAACGCTTGCGAAATGATGTGCTGTCCAGTGTGTTGCTGCATCAATTCGCGGCGACGTGCCCAATCCACTTCACATAAGACTTCTTCTCCAATTGCGATTTCGGCGGATTCACCAAGCTGATGCACGATTCGCCCGTTGTCGTCAGTTTGCACATCCACAACCGGAACGGATTTGATCCAGCCTCGATCAGCAGGCTGTCCGCCACCTTCGGGGTATAAAGCAGTTTGGTTGAGCACAACGGCAAGTTTCCCGTTTTGTGTAAACACATTGTCAACGCGCGCGGTGAATTGCGTCAGATGAGAATCATTCCAAAAAAGTTTAGTCGTCATAATCGGTCTTATAAGTTGTTGCCAGAATCAGACAAAATTTTTCTCTTAATTTTTTTGAGTCAACTTTAGAAAGTTGTACCGAAATCCAAATTTCAATTGCCATCAACGTCGAGTAATCCAAAATGCATTCAAAGTAAATCGGTCACAACGGTCATTCACCCACTTGTTCGGACGGAACAAACGACCATTCATCTCGGTTTCACAACTAATTTACCTTGTACATCCAATCAAGTCATCCACACGGCTGTCCCGATACGAAAAATTGAAATCAGAATTGAGAAACTCATAAATTCTCGCGGTGGCATCATCGCTAACATCACGCCAATACAGTAAAAAACCGCTTCAGCCTGCTGGCTCGCCTCTTGCTTCTTCAACCAACGAGTCGTCTACAACGCCACCGACTTATGCACATGCATTTTGTGTCAATTGGTCGAGTCGGTTTCGGCAAATTTGTAACCGTCTTCCACACAGGAGGGAATATGTTTGAACAAATACGACGGCCCGCTTGCGGGCCGTGTTGGATGAAGTGTGTTCTGCTGTTGGCACTGTTTGTCATCAACGCCGCAGCGCAAACTGAAACCGGTCAAATCATCGGCAAAGTGATTGATCCCAACGGCGCTGTCGTTTCCGGTGCAACCGTCAACGTGAAATCTATTGCCACGGGAGCGGAACGAACCGCCACATCACAATCGGATGGTTCGTACGCGATCACCAACCTTCAACCAGGAATTTATTCCGTTTCAGTAAAAGCCAACGGATTTGCGATCAGTTCGCAAAAAGTCAACGTCGCGGTCGGCGCGAAAATCAGCCTGGAAACCACCCTCTCCGTGACGGCCATTACGGCAGCAACTGTGGACATCGTGGCTGGTTCAGGAGTCGAAGTGAACACGTCCCATCAGGAAGTTTCCGACGTCGTGACCACCAAACAAATCACGGAGCTTCCAACTCTGACGCGCAATCCTTACGCGTTAGTGCAATTGTCAGGCAACGTAGCTTATGACCCGAATGGTTCCACCAGCAGCGGCACAGGCGACGGAGTTGGTTATTCGATCAACGGCGCGCGCGCGGCAAGCACCAACATCCTGCTCGACGGCGCGGACAACAACAACACATTTGCGGCCAAAGTCGGCCAGACAGTTCCGCTGGATTCCGTGCAGGAATTCCGCGTCATTACCAGCAACTTTTCGGCGGAATACGGGCGCGCTTCGGGCGGCATCGTCAACGTGGCAACCAAGGCTGGATCGAATGAGTTTCACGGTTCGGCGTTTGAATTCAATCGAGTCTCCGCATTGGCGTCCAGCAGTTTCAACGACAACGCTCAAGGCTTGCCGAAAGGCGTTTTCACCCGCAACCAATTCGGTTATTCATTGGGCGGCCCTGTGCTGAAAAATAAGCTCTTCTTTTTCAACAGCACGGAATGGACGCGAATTCGCAGCAACGGAAACGTGATCAACGTCGTGCCGACACCGGAATTGATTGCGGCGTCCAATAGCGCAACGCGCAGTTTTTTTGGCGCGTACCAGTTAGCGCGACCGATCAATGGCACGATCTTCACCGTCGGCGACATTATCAATGCAGTCGGCGCCAACAACTTTGCCGCCAACAGCGCGTTCACGAACCTGCCTCGCAATTTACCGGCATTCGGCCAAACGCGTTTCGCGGTACCAACCAACCAGGGCGCAGGCAATCCGCAAAACACGTATCAGACGCTGACGCGTGTTGACTGGAATGCTAACGACAAAACACAAATTTACGCTCGTTACGCGCTGGACAACCAGAGCTTGTTCCCAGGCACGATTAACTATAGTCCTTACAAGGGTTTCGATACGGGGCAGACGGATTTCAACAATAACTTCCTGGTTTCGGTGACGCGAACGCACACACCAAATTTCGTTTCGCAAACCAAACTTACCTACAACCGGCTGAACAATTTGCAACCGTTGGCCAGCCAACCAGTCAGCCCGACGCTCTACCTGACCGGAGCGACCAATCAGACTCTGGGCGGGTACTTGGTTTCGCTTCCCGGCTATTCGCAATTCACACCTGGCAACGCGATTCCCTTCGGCGGACCGCAGAACATCGGACAAGCGACTGAAGACATCAATTGGTTGAAGGGAAAACATCAACTGCGCTTCGGAGGACAGTACGTTTATATTCAAGACAACCGCGCCTTCGGAGCATTCCAAAACGCGACCGAGCAATTGGGCAACAACGTCGCCGGGGGCTTGAACAACTTCGTGTTAGGCCAGTTACAACTTTTTCAGGCAGCGGTGTATCCACAAGGCAAATATCCTGGCGACACGTTGACCTTGCCGGTTGGCCCGCCGGATTTCACGCGCAGCAATCGCTACCACGATTACGCGTTATATGTGAACGACGCCTGGCGCGTGAAATCAAACATCACACTGAACCTGGGCCTTCGTTATGAATACTTCGGCGTGCAACACAACGTGGACCCGAAGAAAGATTCCAACTTTTACTTCGGAACCGGAAGTTCGTTGCAGGAGCGCATTCGGAACGGCAAGGTTCAACTGGCCGAAGACAGCGGCGTCGGAGCGCTGTGGGCGCCGGATCGCAACAACTTCGCGCCGCGCGTCGGCATTGCCTGGGATGTGTTCGGCAACGGCAAAACTAGCATTCGCGGAGGTTACGGCATTGGCTACGAACGCAACTTCGGCAATGTGACGTTCAACGTCATTCAGAATCCGCCGAGTTACGGCGTGGTTTCGTTGCTCACTGGAACCGATGTGACGACCAATCCCATCACGCTGAACAATTCCGGCCCTCTGGCTGGAACTGGTGGGACCAAAGTGTTGCCGGTGGTCAGCCTGCGCTGGGTGCGTCCGGACATCGTCACCGCCTATTCTCATTTTTACAGCGCTGGGTTCCAGCACGAGATTTCTCCGCGCACGGTGGTTGGCGTTGAATATTCCGGCTCGACGGGCAGAAACCTGTACTCGCTGGAAAATTACAACCGAACTGGTTTTGGTCCGCAGTATCTGGGCAGCAACGCCGCTCGGCCCCCGGCAATCGGCGGAACGGTTAGCCGCCTGAACGGTCAATACGGCAACATTAACACGCGCGGAAATGGCGGCTTGTCGCAATTCAATTCCGTTGTTTTGTCGCTGGACAGCAGCAACTTCCGCGATTCCGGCTTGTTGCTGACAGCGCGATATCGTTATGGAGTCGCTCGCGACAATCTCAGCTCGACATTCAGCAGCTCAGTGAACAATTTCAACTTGGGCTTGCTCGACCCGTTCAATCCCAAACTGGATTATGGATACGCAGATTTCGACCTGCGGCATACCTTCACGACGGGATTCAACTGGGAGGTGCCTTTCGCCAAGGGCGCCAAAGGTGCGACCAAACAATTGCTGCAAGGCTGGTCGGTCAATGGCATTTTCACGGCGCGCACCGGCGGTCCGTTCACTGTGTTCGACTGTTCAAATGCCATTACTGTCTGTTTGCGACTGGTTCCCACCGGCGCCATCAGCAAAACCGGCAGCGGCACGCGCGACACGGGGCAACCGAATCGCTACACCTATCTCGATCTAAGCGGTCAAACGCCCAGCAACTTCACGGACGTTTCCGGCGGCGTCGAAGTCGGCCCATATCCGTCAAATATGACGGCGCGCAATGCGTTCCGGGGCCCAGGCGCCTGGAACCTGGACACGGGCATCTACAAGAAATTCTTCTTGACGGAAAAGTATCAACTGCAATTCCGCGCGGAGTTTTACAATTTATTCAACCACTCGAATCTGTATTTGCTGGCCAATGAAGCCGACGTAAGCGCGTTGAACTTCGTTCCGGCCAGCCGAGGCATCACCGCCAACACGCTAATTCCACCAGAACGCCGCAACGTGCAATTGGCGTTAAAACTGATCTTTTGATCAGAGCAAGGCAGGATTTCCATCTGCCAAGGCTTACCGAAGCGAGCAGAACAGAATGTAAAAACCTGCTCTGCTCGCAGCTTTATAGGGCGAGGCCATCAAAAAGCCTCGCCCTTTCTTTTCTTTGAGTCGGCCTGCAAAAGGCAAAACTTGTCTCGTTCGGTTGGATGGCTGATAATCTCTGCGCAATTAAACCACCTGTAAATTCAAAGCTATGGCAAAAAAAGGCAACGTACTGATTGTTGATGACGAAGAAGTAATGCGCGATGTGCTGGAAAGCCTGCTATCGCAAGACGGGTATCGTGTTGATTTGGCCAAGACGGGAGAAGAAGGCTTGGCAAAGTTCGGCGAGCGAGCGTATGACGTCGTGTTGTTGGATGTTTCAATGCCGGGAATCGGAGGTTTGAGAACGCTGGAAGAGCTTCTCAAACTCGACCGCGAAGCCGTCGTAATTATGATCACAGCCTATGCAACTTTTGATACGGCGATTGCCGCTTGGCAATTGGGGGCATTCAACTGCATTCGCAAACCATTCGAGAACGATCAAATTCTGAAAATGGTGGCAACGGGAATCAGCCGACGCCGTGGCGACGAGGAGCGTCGAGTGTTGCGCCGCACGCTGAAAGCCACGGGCGACCGCGCTCAGTTGGTGGGCAGTTCGCTTGCGATGCGCCAAGTGTACGATCTGATTGAACAGGTCGCGCCAGCGCGTTCCACAGTTCTGATTACAGGCGAATCCGGCACAGGAAAAGAAGTCGTCGCACGCACGATTCACTTTTCCAGTCCGCGTGCCGAATCTGGGCAGTTCGTCGCAGTCAATTGCAGCAACATTCCCTCTGAATTGCTGGAATCCGAACTGTTCGGCCACACCAAAGGCGCCTTTACCGGGGCGGTTGCCGCCAAAAAAGGATTGTTCGAAGTCGCCGACAGCGGCTCTATCTTTCTGGACGAAATCAGCACCATTCCGCCGGAAACTCAGGCCAGATTGCTGCGTGTCATTCAAGAACGCGAGTTCACCCCGCTGGGCGACACGCAACCACGTCGAGTTGACGTTCGCATCATCGCCGCCACCAACACAGACTTGCAGCGCGCAGTGAAATCCGGCGACTTTCGCGAAGATTTGTTTTATCGTCTGAATGTTATCAACATTCACCTGCCGCCGCTGCGCAACCGCAAAGAAGACATTCTGCCGCTGGCACAACACTTCATTCGCAAATACAACGAAGAAAATGGCCGCTCGATTTCTGAACAAATCTCGGCGGAAGTGTTGAAGAAGCTGGAAACATACGCTTGGCCCGGCAACGTCCGCGAATTGGAAGCCAGTGTTGAACGCGCGGTCATCATCGCGCGTGGCAACGAGTTGACCGACGAGTGTTTACGCGAAGAAATCGTCAATCCGAATTCCGACAACAATTCCCGATCCGGCCCATTGGACACGGTGGCCGCATTGGACATTGCTCAAGGCATATCGTTTTACGATGAAGTTTCTCGCTTCGAAATTGAATTGATTCGGCATGCACTGGAACTGACGGGCGGCCATCAAAGTCGCGCCGCCAAATTGTTGGGCATGAATAACACGACGCTCAACAGCAAGATCAAGGTTTACAACATTAAATTTTGACGCGCCAAAGTTATGGGAGCAATCCTGTAACCCCCCTTTTTCCCCAAACTGAAACTAAGTTGGTCAATCCAACGTCTTCAAAGGCGAGCCGCTGAGTTTCAGTTGTATTTGGCAGGCGGGCAATCCGCCATGCCAGCGGATTCCATCCTAAAACCGAAAGGAAATAAGAAAGATGATGAAACAGGAAAAAACCTCACGACGAAAGTTTGTCGCTGGCACCGCTGGGTTAACGCTTGGAGCAATGATTCTGCCTCGCCACGTGCTTGGCGGAGTTGGTTACATTGCGCCGAGCGACAAATTGAACGTCGCCGTTATCGGCTGTGGCGGGCAAGGCGCGGCCGACGCGACCGAATTGGTTGTTGCGGGCGAAAACATTGTCGCGTTAGCGGATGTGGACTTCGGGTACGTTGACAAGGCAGTCGCCAACAGCACGAACAAAGGCCAGAACCAAGATCGTGTTAAGTTGCAGGAAGCCTACAACAAGGCCAAACGCTACGATGATTACCGCAAGATGCTCGACCAGCAAAAAGACATTGATGCTGTGATTGTCGCCACACCAGATCACATTCACGCCATTGCCGCAAAACATTCGATGGAAGCCGGCAAGCATGTGTACTGCGAAAAACCTTTGACCTGGGCCGTTAAAGAAGCTCGCGTGTTGCGTGAAACGGCAGCCAAAAACCCCAAGCTGGTTACTCAGATGGGAAATCAGGGGCACTCCAACGACGAAGCCCGATTGATCAACGAATGGGTGCAAGCCGGAATCATCGGCCCGGTCAAAGAAGTTTACGTGTGGACCAATCGTCCGATCTGGCCGCAAGGCGTTCCGCGTCCGGCGAAAGTTCCGGTCAATCCCGAAGGCGGTGGATTCGGCAACGATTGGACTTCACGCTTGCTCAACAAGGCGACGGCCAACGCTCTCAGCGGGTATACCGAAAAACCATCCACACTTAATTGGGATTTGTATCTCGGCCCGGCTCCTGAAGTCGAATACCACCCGATTTATCATCCGTTCAACTGGCGCGGCTGGGTGGACTGGGGAACGGGCGCGCTGGGCGACATGGCAGCGCATTTGATTGACCATCCGTACTGGGCCTTGGATTTGCGTTACCCCGAATGGATTGAAGCCACGTCATCTCCGTGGGGCGAAGACAATAAACGCAACCCGGTCAGCCATCCGCTGACGACTCAAGTGGTTTATCAGTTCCCCGCTCGTGGTAAACAACCGCCCGTTCGCATGGTTTGGTGCGATGGTGGATTGATGGCTCCACGTCCGCCGTTCCTGCCCGACAGCGTCACGCTGGAACGCGGCGGCGGCGTAGCGATCATCGGCTCAAAAGGTGTGTTGTTGCACGATACTTACGGCAAAAAACCACGTTTGTATCCGGAAAGCCTGATGGAAGACGCCAAGAAAGTGCCGCAAAAATACGAACGTGTCGCGTACAAAGATGACAAAGGAAATAACTTGCATCGCGTGCAATTCGCCAACACCTGCAAAGGCAAAACCAAACAGGTGAATCCGTTCGAATACGCGTCGCGGCTGACCGAAACCATGTTGTTGGGAATCGTCGCCCTGAAAACCGGCCAAGGAAAATTGATCCGTTGGGACGGCGAAGCCGGCAGGGTCACCAATAACGATAACGCCAACCAATATCTGGAACGCGAATATCGCAAAGGCTGGGTATTGTAAAAACCAATCCGGGCGTGAGCAGAATTTTTGCTCACGCCATTTTTCTGTCCCTTTGTACCTCTGGCATCCGCGGCAAGAGGGAATTTCTGCAAGGAGAAAATCCAATGAATCGCAAAACCTTCTTTCTTTCTGTTTGTGTCGTGATGGCGCTGGCAGCCTTGGCTTGGGCGGCGGATGTTAACGGCAAATGGACAGCTCAAGTTCCGGGTCGTCAAGGTGCAACTGTCGAAACCACGTTTACCTTCAAAGTCGAAGGCGACAAGCTGACTGGGACAATTTCAAATCCCCAAGGCGATATGGCCATCGCCGACGGCAAAGTCACTGGTGACGACGTTTCTTTCAGCGTGACGCGTGAAGTTCAGGGAAATACCTTCAAGATCATCTACAAAGGAAAAGTTTCCGGCGAAGAAATCAAATTCACCCGCACCATCGAAGGCCGCGATGTGCCTCCGACCGAATTCACGGCCAAGAAGGCCAAATAAACCTTTTCTTCGGAGTTCAAGCTTCAGCTTGTTTTCTGAACTGAAGCTTGACCCCTGAACTTTTGTTATCTCGGATCAGCCTGCCCTTCTCGCATTCTTCCAACTTCGTAAGCGGGTACTTTTCAAAGCAAGCCAAACTGCTACAATGCGCGCTTTCTATCCCCAAAAGATGTTACACAAATACCAAAGGAACCCTAATCAATGCGATTAAAAGACAAAGTTGCACTTATCACCGGAGCGTCCAGCGGCATTGGCCGTGAAGCGGCACTTTTGTTCGCCGCTGAGGGCGCGGCTGTCATTTGCGTAGATGTAAACGACGCTGAAGGCGCGCAGACCGTCAAACTGATCCAGGCAGCACGCGGCAACGCGGCTTACGTTCATGCAGACGTATCCAAAGCTGCCGATTGCGAACAGATGGTGGCATTTGCCGAAAGCGAATTCGGAAAACTCAACATCCTGTTCAACAACGCAGGAATCATGCACCACAACGATGACAACGCCGTCACCACAGAAGAATCCATTTGGGATCTAACGATGGACATCAATGCCAAGGGCGTGTTCTTCGGTTGCAAGTACGGCATCCCGGCGCTGAAACGGGCAGGCGGCGGTTCAATCATCAATACGGCTTCGTTCGTGGCAGTGTTGGGAGCGGCGACTCCGCAAATTGCATACACCGCCAGCAAAGGCGCCGTTCTGGCGATGTCGCGCGAGCTGGCCATCATTCACGCGCGGGAAAACATTCGCGTCAACTCGCTGTGTCCGGGGCCGTTGAAAACAGAATTGCTGATGAGTTACCTGAACACCGACGAAAAGAAACAGCGCCGCCTGGTTCACATTCCGATGGGACGGTTTGGCGAAGCGAAGGAAATTGCTCAAGCTGCATTGTTCCTGGCATCGGATGAATCCTCATACATCACCGGCACGGACTTTTTGGTGGATGGCGGCATCACGGCTGCCTATGTCACGCCGGAATAAGTTTTTGCAACACAAATGACTGGACAAGGCGCTGCGGGGAACAAATCGGAAATCGGATACGTGCTGAAAAGTTATCCGCGAATGTCCGAAACATTCATCGCTAACGAAATCTATTTGTTGGAACAACTGGGGCTGCGGTTGAGGCTGTTTTCTCTGTTGAATCTGACCGATCCGCAGCGCCACGCCGTGGTGGACGCAACAACAGCGCCTGTTCAGTATTTGCCTCAGCTCAGTTCTCTCAACGAATCTTCTTTCCCAAAATGGTTGTGGAATAACGCACCGCAGTTTGCCCACAGCCATTGGCAACTATTCAAAACCCGCCCTCTCGGCTATTTAAGAACTCTGTTATTAGCTTTCCGGTTCGCGTTCAAATACAGAATGGGGTCGTGGCGGCAACCAGCAACCTCTTTTTTCAAAGAGTTCTTGCAGGCAGGATTCATTGCCGAACAAGTGTTAGCCATTGGCACAATCGGCCACCTGCACGCTCACTTCTGCCATTCGGCAACCACCGTCGGAATGATGGCCAGTCGAATGTGCGGAGTGCCATTTAGTTTTACGGCTCACGCTAAAGACATTTATGTGCAGGCGCTGAATCCCGGCGACTTGTTGCCAACCAAGTTACGCCAGGCGAAATTCGCCGTCACCTGCACCGAAGCCAATCACGCCCATTTGTCCAGCTTAGGAATCCAGAAAACTCCGATTCACACGATTTACCACGGACTGAATACGCGCCAATTCACCCCGCGCCAAACTGCGGACTCGCCATCGTCTGCCCCTTTACTATTAACCGTGGGTCGTATGGTGGAAAAGAAAGGATTCCCAACTTTGTTGCAAGCTTGCCGGTTGTTGAAAGAAAGCGGCCAGCAATTTCAATGTTTGTTCATCAGTGGCGCAGGGGTTCGCGAGCAAGAGATCGTTTCGTTAATTGATGAACTAGGTTTGACGGATGTCGTCTCCGTGCAACCGGCTGTCACACAGGAAGAGCTACAGAAGATTTATCATCAAGCCACGGTGTTTGTGTTGCCCTGCCAGATTGCTGCGAACGGAGATCGCGACGGCATTCCCAATGTGCTGGTCGAAGCGATGGCGGCAGGCTTGCCAGTCGTTTCGACCAATGTTTCAGGAATCCCTGAATTGATCGAAAGTGGAATCAGCGGTTTGCTGGTTCCTGAAAAAGATGCTCAAGCCTTGGCTTCAGCAATCGCCCAACTGATCAAATCGCCTGACTTGCGAAAAAGTTTGAGCCACGCTGCGCGAGAAAAGGTTTGCCAACTATTCGACGCTGAGCAAAATATTCGCACCTTGCACCGTCTGTTTCAGAATTCTTTGACCGAAGCCAACGACAACTGAGGGATAGATGTCGCTTGCCGAATCAAACAGGCTAAAATGCAGATATGAAAAAGCGCGTTATGTTTTATTGCCAATCTCTGCTTGGCATCGGGCATTTCATCCGCAGCCGCGAATTATTATTCGCGTTGCGCGATTTCGAAGTCTGCTTCCTATATGGCGGCGAAACAGTGCCGGGATTCGACTGGCCGGATTGGGTAGAAGTCGTTTATCTTCCCGCGCTTCGTTCGGATACGGCCTTTGAACATTTATACGTTGTTGGCAATCAGGCTAGCCTGGAAGAAGTCAAAGCAAGCCGGAAAGAATTGTTGCTCAGCACCTTTGATCGCTTTTCCCCTGACATTTTGTTGATCGAACTATTCCCTTTTGGCAGGAAGAAATTCAATTTCGAGCTGCTCCCTTTGCTGACTCATGCACGCGATTCGCGCCCTGAGCTAAAGATCGTATGCAGTTTGCGGGATATCCTGGTGCATCGCGCTTCACAGGAAAAATACGAAGCTGAAGTTTGCAAACGCATAAACCAATTTTTCGACGTGGTGTTAGTTCACTCAGACCCGCACGTGCAACGATTGGAAGAAACCTTCGGCAGTGTGGCGCAACTGAACTGTTTGATTCACTACACTGGGTACGTCGCACGGCCGACTCGTATCCCACCGGCGAATAATGCAAACGCCCCGCTAATTCTGGTCAGCATAGGCGGTGGACGCGTGGGACAGGAACTGATTGCTTGCGCACTCGAGGCGTCGTCTCAATTGCCGTTTCCACATCAGTTGCAGATTTTCACTGGCCCGCATATCCCTGACGAACTGTTCGCCCGTTTACAAGATCAAGCCGCTGCACTACCTCACGCCGCGTTGCAACGACACACAACTGAGTTTCCTGCCTGGCTCAGCCGGGCAGACCTTTCAATCAGCATGGCAGGCTACAACACCTGCATGGACATTTTGGCGTCAAATGCGAGAGCCTTGGTCTACCCATTCCATGAACACGATAACGACGAACAAACCCGGCGCGCACGCAAGCTGGAACAATTAGGCTACGTTACGATGTTAGAACCAGAGCGGCTATCATCGAGCTTTCTGGCTTCTGAAATCACACGACTGCTCAAGGCTTCGCCAGACTCACCGTCAATTCCAATTGACCTCCAAGGAGCATCGCGCACTGCGAAATTACTGAAGGCGTTGTTAGCAGAAGATGTGATGACGGAGAGTGGTGATTGATGAATCCTTTTGCTCCAATTGAAGCCACGTTGGAACAGCGGCAACAGCAAAGCCGCCCGCTTGATTTTTTTCTGCGCAATGACGACGTTGACGACGACGAAACGCTGTTGAGAAATCTATTGCAGGTTTGCTCGCGCCACAACATGCCGATCAATCTGGCGGTGATCCCTGGCCGTCTGACTGAAGCTGGAGCGTTATGGCTAAATGAATGCGTGCAACAATATCCTGAACTGATTGAATTGAGTCAGCACGGTTGGATGCATGTGAATCACGAACGCGAAGGCAGAAAATGCGAATTTGGCCAGAGTCGCAACCTGGAGGAGCAACTGGCTGACATCACAGCCGGACAGAAACGCATGAATGAAGCGTTTGGACAACACTGGTTACCAGCGTTTGTTCCTCCCTGGAACCGTTGCACCATGACAACCGCGACGGCGTTGGATCAGTTAGGATTTCGTGCGTTATCACGAATTGCAGGACAAATGCCATTTAGCAATTGTCAATTTTCGGAATTCCCAGTCACAGTAGACATTTACAGATGGCGTGGCGGAGCAGCGCTTCGCTCAACTGAAGAGCTGGCACCGGAACTTGCGCAGCAAATTATCAGCCAAGATCGCATTGGATTAATGCTGCACCACAAAGTGATGGATGCCCAGGCCTTCGCCTTCCTGAACAAGCTGCTTGAGCTCCTGAATCGGTTTTCGATTGTCCATCCACAAACCCTCCAGAAGCTATTGAACTGAAACACTGATGCCAAATGCGCAGGAAAAACATTCTGATTTTCGTTCGTTGTTCCGCGACATGCTTTGGCAGATGCGCGGGCGCATCGCCATCACGTTACTTTGCATGGCCGGCCTTACACTGACTGAATTGTTAGCCCCTTGGCCGCTCAAAATCATTTTCGATCACATTCTATTAAATACCCCTCTGCCTTCCCCGCTGATGTGGTTGAATGGTGTTTTGCAGAGTGGCAAAACCTATGCTGTATTCGCCATTTCATCAGGCATTCTTGGCATTGCCATTCTGAGCAGTATCTTTGCTTACGGCCAGCAATTTCTCACTTCATACATAGGCCAGCGTTTAGTGTATTCCTTGCGGTGTGAATTGTTCGCCCACCTGCAACAGCTTTCACTGACCTTCCACAACCGTGCACGAACCGGAGAGTTGCTGGCGAAAGTCACAGGCGAAACTGAAGCGTTCAAGGATGGATTCGTCGAAGCCGTTCTAATTTCCCTGTCGCAAGTGCTGACCGTCAGCTCTATGCTTGTCATCTTGCTGATGCTCGATTGGCGGCTAAGCCTGATCGCGTTGGCAACATTTCCGCTGCTTTTTTTTGCACTGGCGCGCATTTACAAGCAAATCAAAATCACAACGCGGCTACAACGACAACGTGAAGGCCGCTTGGCCGCACGGCTTGGTGAAGTGCTGGGTTCTGTGCGTTTGATCAAGGCGTACGGGCGCGAACAATTTGAGCAAGAACGGTTTGAACAGGAAAGCAGTCAGGCATTAGCTGAAGGACTGAAAACCGAGCGAATGGCGGCAGCGGCTACGCGTTCGGTTGAATTGCTGAAAGCGTTGGGATTGTGCGCGACGGTAACGTATGGCGCGCTGTCTGTCATCAAAGGTCAACTGACTCCTGGAGCCTTGCTGGTGTTCGTATCTTACTTGAACGACATGTACAAACCGCTGCGCAATCTGGCGAAAACTTCGACGCGGTTGTCGCGCGCAATCGTCAGCTTGCAACGAATCGGCGAAATTCTCGACACCGAGCCGGAGCATTGGAATGAATCGCCGACCACTGTAGCTGTGCCGTTACGAGGTGAAATTGTCTTTGATCATGTTTCGTTTGATTACGGCGACGGCAAGGAAGTACTGCATGACATCTCTTTCAAGATTGAACCGGGGCAACGAATCGCACTGGTGGGATCGTCGGGCTCTGGCAAAACAACCATTGCCAATTTAATTCTGCGCTTCTATCACATTTCAAAAGGAGCGATCCGCCTGGATGGAACCAACATCGAAGACTGTCAGCGCAGCAGGTTAAGAGATGAAATCGGCGTCGTCTTGCAAGATGCGCTACTTTTTGGCGCCTCGATCCGCGAAAACATCGCCTATGGTAAATCGAATGCGACGTTGGCCGAAATAGAAACCGCCGCACGTGAAGCCCACGCTCACGAATTCATCAACGCTTTGCCGGATGGATACGAAACCATCATCGGCGAACGCGGCAGCACACTTTCCGGTGGTCAACGTCAACGAATTTGTTTAGCTCGTGCCATTATCAAGAATCCTTCTGTGCTAATTCTGGATGAACCTACTTCTGCTGTGGATGCGGAATCCGCTGAGCTAATTCATATCGCACTGGATAAATTGCGGCACGGAAAAACCACGCTGGTGATTGCTCATCACATGACTTCATTTGAAGACTTCGATCAGATTCTAGTACTGCGACGGGGCAGATTGGTCGAATGCGGCACACATTCAGAATTGATGCAGTTAGGTGGTTACTATTCCCGTATGGTTCAACGGCGCGGGATAAAGGAAGAGCACCCACAATAAAGTCGCGTTGGCCGCTTCAAAATGAGTGCTCTTTGTCTCCGGGAATATCTTCGTCTTTAATGAGGTTTGTAACTATGCACGGCTTGGACATACAACGCTCGTTCGTAAGCGTTAGGGTCCGGGCAATGCAATTGACTCAAACTCCCGCGCATCTGGGCGACGGACACGTATTCGTGCTTTTCCATCCACTCCAGCATTGCGCGTTCGATCAACCCAATTTGCGGCAACCCGCGTTCATAAAGCACGGAACACAACATCGTCACATTCGCTCCCGCCATTAATAGCTTCAGCGCATCAATTGCCGAATGCACTCCGCTGGTTGCAGCCAATTGCGCCCGGATTTGCCCGTATAAGATCGCAATCCAGCGCAACGGCAAACGAATGGAAGATGATCGGCTGAACAGCACGTTCGTCTTCACTTCCAGCGCTTCCAAATCGAAATCCGGCTGATAAAACCGGTTGAACAGCACCAACGCATCCGCGCCTGCATCATCCAAACGTCTGGCCATATTGGCGAAACTGCTGAAAAACGGTCCCAGTTTTACGGCGACAGGAATTTTCACAGCGGCTTTCACTGCCGCAACGATGTCCAGATAATTCTGCTCAACTTCCGCGCCGGTAATTTCAGGGTCAGTCGGAATTGAATAGATGTTCAACTCCAACGCATCTGCGCCCGCTTCGGCAATGCGTTTGGCCGACTCCGTCCAACGCCCCACGCCTGTACCATTCAAGCTGGCAATGATCGGAATGTCCACGGCCTGTTTGGCACGTCGAATGTGCTCCAAGTATGTATCCAGTCCGAATTGCAGAAATTCCGGTTCCGGAAAAAAGCTAAGAGCTTCAGCAAAACTTTCGGTTCCATGCGTCATATGATGATGCAGTTCGTAACGTTCCAGCATCAATTGCTCTTCAAACAGCGAATAGAGAACGACGGCGGACGCCCCTGCTTCGGCCATTCGTTTGACATTGTCCAGGTTCTGCGACAACGGCGAAGCCGAAACCACCAGCGGCGTGCGCAACGTCATTCCCAGATAATTGGTTTGTAAAGTCATTACTTGCCCTCCGCAGTGTTGCCGGCTTCTGGTTTGTTTTCCGATGTCGCCGGACGCGCAGCCAGCGATTCATATAGTCGGCGACGCGCAGTCACGTCTTGCTGAGCCTGTTCAAATAACCGCCCAGCTTCGTCAGGGTGACTCTTGGTCAACATCTTGAAGCGATTTTCCATCAGCAAATAATTTTCAATTGGCACCTTCAACCCAGGTGAGTCCAGTGACAAAGCGTGATCGGCCGCGTCAGGATTGTAGCGATACAGTAACCAATGTCCTGCATTGACCGCCGCTTTTTGGTTTTGCATGCCTGTTGTCATATTGATGCCGTGCGCAATGCAATGACTGTAGGCAATGATCAACGAAACGCCTTCGTACGCTTCGGCCTCCAAAAATGCTTTCAGCGTATGTTCATCGCGCGCGCCCATTGCGACACTGGCGACATACACGCTGCCGTAACTCATCGCGATCATGCCCAAATCTTTCTTGCGCGCGTGTTTGCCACCCGCAGCAAATTTGGCAACCGCAGCGCGCGGCGTCGCCTTCGACATCTGGCCGCCCGTGTTGGAGTAAACCTCTGTGTCGAGCACCAGAATGTTGACGTTGCGTCCGCTGGCCAGCACGTGATCCAAACCGCCGAAGCCAATGTCATACGCCCACCCGTCACCTCCAACGATCCACACGCTCTTTTTGACCAGCACATCTGCCAGCGGCAACAGCAATTTGGATTCGTCAGTCTGCAATTGCAGCAGTTTGGTTTTCAGCGCGGCTACCCGTTCGCGTTGCTGGTAAATTTCGGCTTCGTCTTTTTGTGACGCCGTCAGAATCGCCGTCGCCAAATCATCTCCAACTTGCGAAGCAACTTTCTTCAGTAACTCTTCGGCAAATTCGCGCTGTTTATCCACAGAGACGCGAAACCCAAGGCCGAACTCGGCGTTGTCTTCAAATAGCGAATTGGCCCACGCTGGTCCGCGTCCCTCGGCGTTTTGCGCCCAGGGCGTGGTGGGCAAGTTCGCGCCGTAAATGGAAGAGCATCCGGTCGCATTGGCGATCAACGCGCGGTCACCAAACAGTTGCGACAGCAATTTCAAATACGGAGTTTCGCCGCACCCCGAACACGCGCCGGAAAATTCAAACAAGGGTTGTTGCAACTGTTGTTGGCGAATGTTGGAAATCTTGATCAATCGGCGATCAGTTTCCGGAACCGTCAGGAAGAAATCCCAGTTTTCACGTTCAGCGGCGCGCAATGGCGGTTGCGGAACCATGTTGATGGCTTTCAACCGCGCCTGGGATTTGTTTTTGGCCGGGCAAATGTCCACGCAAATGCCGCAACCGGTGCAATCTTCCGGCGCAACTTGAATGGTGTATTTCTGCCCTGCCCATTCGCGGTCTTTGGCGTCACAGGCTTTGAACGTAGCCGGCGCTCCGGCCAAATGCTGCTCGTCATATACCTTGATGCGCAGGACGCTGTGCGGGCAAACCATCGCGCATTTGCCGCACTGAATGCAGACTTGCGAGTCCCACGCAGGGATTTCCGCCGCGATGTTCCGCTTTTCCCACCGCGCAGTGTTCGTCGGAAACACGCCATCTACAGGCATGGCGCTGACCGGCAATGCGTCGCCGCGACCGGCGAAGATTTCACCCAGCACATTGCAGACGAACGGCGGAGCATTCAGGAACGCCGAAGGCGGCAATTCCAAATGCCCGTTGAGTTTTGTCGGAGGCGTCACTTCGTGCAGGTGCGCCAGCGCTGCATCCACTGCGCGCAAATTCATCTGAACAATTTCCTCGCCTTTCTTGCCGTAGGTTTTCTTGATGGACTCTTTGATCGCGGCAATCGCTTCTTCGCGCGGCAACACGTCGGCGATGGCAAAGAAACACACCTGCAACACCGTGTTGTTCTGTTTGCCCATGCCGCTTTCCCTGGCCACGCGGTCGGCGTTGATGACGTAAAACTTCAGCTTCTTGTCCAGAATCTGTTGCTGTGTGCGACGAGGCAGATGCGTCCAGACTTCTTCCGGTTCATAAGGCGTGTTCAGCAAAAAGACGCCGCCGGGTTCGATCAAATCCAACACATCGTGGCGTTCCATCAACACCGGTTGATGGCAGGCGACGAAATGCGCTTGCTCAATCAAGTATGTCGAACGGATCGGCTGCGGCCCAAAGCGCAAATGCGAAACGGTTTCGGAACCGGATTTTTTGGAATCGTAAACGAAATAGCCCTGGGCGTAATGTTCGGTTTGTTCACCGATGATCTTGATGGAGTTTTTGTTGGCCCCAACCGTTCCGTCCGAACCCAGCCCATAAAACACGGCTCGCGTCACGCTGTGCGGTTCGATGGAAAACGATTCGTCATAATCCAGGCTGGTGTGACCGACATCATCGTGGATGCCGACAGTGAAATGATTTTTGGGATGGGATTGCGAAAGATTGTCGAACACTGCTTTGATCATCGCGGGCGTGAATTCTTTCGACGACAGTCCGTACCTGCCGCCTACGACGCGCGGCAATGTGGCCAGCGACGCTTCATGCAACGCCGTCACGCAATCCTGATAAAGCGGTTCGCCTGCGCTCCCCGGTTCTTTGGTGCGGTCAAGCACGGCAATGGCCTTGGTCGAAGCCGGCAACGCGGCAACAAATCGCGCGACATCAAACGGACGATACAGTCGAACTTTGATCACGCCAACCTTTTTGCCGCGCGCGTTCAGCGCATCAACCGTTTCGTGAACGGCTTCCGCTCCTGATCCCATCAAAACGATGATGCGTTCGGCGTCGGGAGCTCCGTGATATTCATAAAGCCGGTATTGCCGCCCGGTCAGTTCGGCGAATAGATTCATCGTGCGTTCGACGATGTTTGAGCATTCGGCGTAAAACGGATTGACCGTTTCCCGCCCCTGAAAATAAACGTCTGGATTTTGCGCCGTTCCTCGCAAGGTTGGATGATCAGGCGACAACGCCCGTGCGCGAAGTTCAGCAATACGCGCATCGTCCATAAATGCGCGCAGCACTTCATCGCCCAGCGGCTCGATCTTGGCGATTTCGTGCGAAGTACGGAAGCCATCAAAAAAATGCAAAAACGGCAACCGCGATTGCAACGTAGCGGCGTGCGCAATTAACGCGAAATCCTGCGCTTCCTGCACTGAGTTGGAACACAGCATCGGCCAGCCAGTCGCTCGCGTCGCCATCACATCGCTGTGATCCCCAAAAATCGAAAGCCCCTGAGCCGCCAGCGAACGCGCCGCAATGTGAAACACGGTCGGCGTCAATTCTCCGGCGATCTTGTACATATTCGGGATCATCAACAGCAGACCCTGCGAAGCAGTGAACGTGCTAGCCAGCGCGCCAGTTTGCAGCGCTCCGTGAACAACGCCCGCTGCTCCCCCTTCGCTTTGCATTTCGACGACGGCGGGAACTGTTTTCCACAGATTCAGTTTTCCTTGAGAAGCCCAGGCGTCAGCCCATTCCCCCATGGACGAAGCTGGTGTGATTGGATAAATAGCGATAACTTCGCTAAGGCGGTAAGCGAC
>DAOMFR010000027.1:0-11256 GCA_035429885.1 Blastocatellia bacterium | reverse complement strand
GGAGACATCTGGACGGTTTCCGCCAATGGCGGCGAAGCTCGTTTGCTGGTGGCTCATTCGGCAAACGAATCGCGTCCGCTGTATTCACCGGACGGCAAGAAGCTGGCGTTTATCTCCAACCGCACAGGCGGCGGAGACATTTACGTGCTGACTTTGGCAACAGGTGATTTGAAACGGCTGACCTTTGACGACGGGAACGATCAGCTCGACGGTTGGTCGCGCGATGGACGCTGGGTGTACTTCACGTCTTCCAGCAAAGACATTTCCGGTATGAACGACATCTTCCGCGTCGGCAGCGAAGGCGGCACTCCCATGCAAGTCACCGCGGATCGGTACACCAGCGAATTCTTCTCTGCTCCCTCGCCTGATGGAAAATCGCTGGCATTTGCCGCGCGCGGCAATAGCTCCGGGCAATGGTGGCGCAAAGGCCACAGCCATCTGGACGAATCGGAACTCTGGTTGCTGAATGACGGCAAATACGAACAACTGACCGAACGCGGAGCCAAGCAGCAATGGCCAATGTGGAGCGCTGATGGCCGCACGCTGTATTTCATGTCTGACCGCAGCGGCGCGCAAAACCTTTGGTCAAAAGCGGTCAACGGCCAGGCCAAACAACTGACCAAATTCACCAGCGGGCGCGTGGTGTGGCCAACAATTTCTTATGACGGCAAAACGATTGTGTTTGAACGCAACTTCGGCATTTGGAAATTCGACACCGCAACCGGCCAAGCTGCCGAAGTTCCCATCACGCGCCGAGGCGCGCCGAGCGGTCCCAGCATTGAACACCTCGCCATGACCAATGGCTTTCAGGATTTGGCGTTGTCGCCTGACGGCAGAAAAGTCGCGTTCGCCGCGCGCGGAGAACTCTTTGCGGCTTCGTCGAAAGACGGCGGTGATGCGGTCCGCGTCACGCATTCGGTCGCGGCGGAAAGTGATGTCGTCTGGTCGCCGGACAGCAAACGAATTGCCTATGTTTCTGAACGCGATGGAACGCCGCATTTGTTTCTGTTCGACTTCACCACGAACACCGAAACGCAGTTGACCAATGGCGCGGGAGCCGACGCGGTGCCGCGCTTTTCGCCCGACGGCAAATTGATTGCGTTTGTTCGCGACGGCAAGGAGTTGCGCTTATACGAAACCGAATCGAAACAGGAGCGCAAACTCGCCAACGCCTCAATGGATCGCCCGCCGTTTCTCAACAATCGGGCGTTCGCCTGGTCGCCGGATAGCAAATGGCTGGCGTTTTCGGCGGTCAGCAACAAATCGTTCCGCAACATTTACGTGATCAGCGCGACTGGCGGCGAAACTCGCCAGGTCAGCGCGCTGGCATCCAATTCCGGCAGTTCGATTTCCTGGCATCCGGACGGAACCTATCTGCTGTTTCAGACCGTGATGCGCACCGAAAGCGGCCAAGTCGCTCGCGTCGATTTGATTCCGCGCACGCCCAAATTCCGCGAAGACCAGTTCCGCGATTTGTTCCGTGAAGAATCGCCGCGCATTCCAGGGCGCCCGCAGACATTGCCAGCGCAACCACAGCAACCCGCGCAACAACCGGCGGAGATCAAATCTGACACGCCACCGGCAACCGCTCGAAACACCGCCAAGCCGGTCGAGATTGTGTTTGAAGGCATTCGCCAACGGCTGAGCCTGTTGCCCGTCGGAGTGGACGTGAACTCACTGACGATCAGCCCGGATGGAAAAACGATGTTGATGTCCGCCAGCGCCGAAGGCCAAACCAATCTTTACACGTGGTCGCTGGACGAACTCGGACGCGAACAGTCGGTCGCGCGCCAACTGACTTCGACGCCGGGATTCAAAACCGACGCGCAGTTTTCGCCCGACGGCAAAGAAGTCTATTTCCTGGAACAAGGCCGCATCAGCATCATCAACATGGATACGCGGCAACCTCGCCCGCTGGGCGTGACCGCCGAATTGGACGTGGATTTCAATCAGGAAAAACTGGCGGTGTTCAACCAGGCCTGGACCTTGCAGCGCGATCATTTTTACGACGACAAATTCCACGGCGCGAATTGGGATGCCGTGCGCGCTGAATATGAGCCTCGCATTGCTGGCGCACGCACGCCGGATGAAATGCGCCGCATTCTGAATCTGATGGTCGGCGAACTGAACGCTTCGCATCTGGGAGTATCAGCTCCGTTCGGCGGAGGAAACCAGACCGCACCTGTGGGCAAACTCGGTTTGCGATTCGACCGCGCTGAATACGAAGCCAATGGACGGTTGAAGGTGACAGAAGTGATTACGCTTGGCCCGGCGGCTGTGGCGGGCGGCATCAAAGTTGGCGACACTTTGCTGGCGGTGGATGGAACGCGCATCAATGCGCAAACCAATCTGGACGAATTGCTGCAATACAAAACCAATCGCCGTGTAGCGCTGACGGTTTCCTCTGCTGCCGATGGTTCCAGCCTGCGCGAAATCGTCGTTCGCCCAACGAACACAGGAACGGAGAAAGGCTTGCTCTATCGTCAATGGGTGGAAGAATGTCGCGCGTACGTCGCCAAGATCAGCAATGGACGATTGGGGTACGTTCACATGCCGGATATGTCCGCACAATCGCTGGCGCAGTTGTACACAGACCTCGACGACGAAAACCATGCACGCGAAGGTGTCGTCGTAGACGTGCGCAACAACAACGGCGGGTTCGTGAACGTGTATGCGATTGACGTGCTGGCGCGGCGAGGCTATCTGACAATGACCCAACGCGGCTTGCCGTCGGCTCCGGCGCGCAGCTACCTGGGCCAACGCTCGCTCGAAGCTCCGACGATTCTGCTGACCAATCAGCATTCGCTGTCTGACGCTGAAGATTTCACCGAAGGCTATCGTTCGCTGAAACTCGGCAAAGTCGTTGGCGAACCGACGTCCGGCTGGATCATTTACACATGGAACTCGCAGTTGCTGGATGGCACGGGATTCCGCATGCCTCGCGTACGCGTGCAGGACAACACCGGCCAAACGATGGAACTGAATCCGCGCCCGGTGGATGTTCCCGTGACGCGGCCAATCGGCGAAAGCTACACCGGACGCGACAGCCAGCTTGATGCGGCGGTCAAGGAATTACTCAAACAACTCGATAACAATAAAAAAGCACGAAGCACTGATACTGGAAAATAAAATCATGACGTTACAACAGACTATTTCTCCAATTGATGGTTCGGTGTATGCCGAACGTCAACTCGCAACTCCACAACAAATTGAAACCGTTCTGGCCAAATCCCTCGCCGCGCAAGCTGCGTGGCGGCGAGTGCCGGTCAGCGAACGCGCAGCAATCTGCCTGCGAATGAAAGACTGGCTGGTGGAACACGCGGACGAAATTGGCCAGGAATTGACCTGGCAAATCGGACGCCCGATCGCCTACAGCCCGTTTGAACTTCGCCGAGGCTTCAACGAGCGCGTCAATTACATGTGCGACATCGCCGAACGCGAACTTGCGGACATCGCGATTGAGCCGAAAGACGGGTTTCAGCGATTCATTCGCCGCGAACCGGTGGGCACGGTGTTGGTACTGGCTCCGTGGAATTATCCGTGGCTGGCTTCGGTCAACGCCATCGTTCCGGCAATTCTCGCTGGCAACAGCGTGGTGCTGAAAATCGCGCCGCAAACGCCCTTAGTCGCCGAACGGTACGCAGAAGCCTTTGCCGCCGCCGGTTTACCCGAAGGCGTTTTCCAGTTTTTGCACATTGATCACGATCAAGTCGCCGAAGTCATCAAGGATTCGCGCATTGGTTTTGTCGCCTTCACGGGTTCTGTCGCCGGAGGTCACGCCGTACAGCGCGCCGCCAGCGAACGATTCATCGCCACAGGGTTGGAACTCGGCGGCAAAGACCCCGCGTATGTTCGTGCTGACGCCAACCTGGAATCTGCGATTGAAAATCTTGTGGATGGAGCGATGTTCAACTCCGGCCAGTCGTGTTGCGCGATTGAGCGCATCTATGTCCATCAGGATGTCTTCGATAAATTTGTCGAAGGCGCGGTGGCGCTGACGCAGCAATACAAACTGGGCAATCCGCTCGAAGCCGGCATCACCTTGGGGCCAATGGTTCGCACGGACGCCGCCGACAAAGCTCGCGCTCATATCGCCGAAGCTGTCTCTAAAGGCGCGAAAGCCTTGATTGACGAAACGCTCTTCCCGATGAGCAAAGCCGGAACTCCTTATCTGGCTCCGCAAATTCTGGTCAATGTGGATCATTCGATGCAGGTGATGACCGAAGAAACCTTTGCGCCTGTCGTTGGCATCATGCCGGTTAAATCCGATGAAGAAGCCATTCGCCTGATGAACGACAGTCATTATGGGCTGACAGCTTCGATCTGGACGTCGGACGTAGACGCTGCGCTGAGCATCGGCGACCAAATCGAAACCGGCACGTTTTACATGAACCGCTGTGATTATCTGGACCCGATGCTGGCCTGGACCGGCGTTAAAGATTCCGGTCGCGGTTGCACGTTGTCGCGGCTGGGCTTTGAAGCGTTCACACGACCGAAATCATTCCATTTACGAACTACGCTGTAGGTTTTATTTGAGCAAGCTTCATTTTCCATTTGTCATTGCTGAAGGTGACGCAATGACAAATGGAAAATGAATAAACTTGGCGTCCGCCCGCCTGACTAATTTCATTAACAAGGACACCCAATGACCGATCAAGTGAAATATCTGTTGGACGAAACGCGCATTCCCAAAAGCTGGTACAACATCGCGGCAGATTTACCAGCGCCGCTTCCGCCCGTGCTGCATCCGGGAACGATGCAACCAGTTGGTCCAGCGGACCTGGAACCGCTGTTTCCGATGTCGCTGATCTTGCAGGAAGTTTCCACCGAGCGAGAAATCGAAATCCCGGAACCAGTGCGCGAGATTTACAAACAATGGCGGCCTTGCCCGTTGTTTCGCGCGCGTCGGCTGGAAAAAGCGCTCGATACGCCCGCCCGCATTTATTACAAATACGAAGGCGTCAGCCCCGCCGGCAGCCATAAACCCAACACCGCCGTTGCTCAGGCGTTTTACAACAAGGAAGCAGGCATCAACCGCATCACCACCGAAACCGGCGCAGGCCAATGGGGTTCGTCGCTGTCGTTTGCGGGTGCGCTGTTCGGCATCGAAGTTCAGGTGTTCATGGTGCGCGTTTCGTACAACCAGAAACCTTACCGGCGCGGATTGATGGAAACGTATGGCGCACGCTGCATCGCTTCGCCATCCAACGAAACCATGTCGGGCCGAGCCATTCTGGAACAGAATCCGGATCATCCAGGCAGTTTGGGCATCGCCATTTCTGAAGCCGTCGAAGTTGCCGCGCAACGCGATGACACAAAATATGCGCTGGGGTCAGTGCTCAATCACGTGCTGTTGCACCAGACCGTCATCGGATTGGAAGCAATGGAACAAATGGAAATGGCCAACGATTACCCGGACGTGATTGTCGGTTGCACCGGCGGCGGTTCGAATTTCGCGGGCATCACGTTTCCGTTCATTGGCGAACAACTGCGTGGAGGCAAAGCGGTGCGCATCGTTGCCGTGGAACCTGCCGCCTGCCCCAGCTTGACGCGCGGACAATATGCCTACGATTTCGGAGACACGGGCAAACTGACGCCGCTGACCAAGATGCACACGCTCGGTTCGACGTTCACGCCTCCCGGATTTCATGCAGGCGGATTGCGATACCACGGGATGGCTCCGCTGGTCAGTCATCTGAAAGAATTGAACCTGATCGAAGCGACGGCCTATCACCAGCGAAGCTGTTTTGAAGCGGGCGTGATGTTTGCTCGCGCCGAAGGCATCGTGCCTGCTCCGGAAGCCAATCACGCCGTGCGCGGCGCCATTGACGAAGCCTTGAAATGCAAAGAAGAAGGCGTCAGTCGGTCAATCCTGTTCAACCTGTGCGGCCACGGCCATTTCGATATGCAAGCGTATATTGATTTCGCTGCTGGAAAGCTTGTGGATCAGCAATACGACGAAGGCGAATTGGCAATGGCGTTGGCAGGATTGCCGTCCGTTCAGGCGGTGTAACCATTTTTCTTGGAGCCTAAAGGATGAAAGTTGGTTTGTTGGAATGCGATCACGTGATGGACAAGTACGCGCACATCGCCGGAGATTATCGGCAGATGTTTGCCGATCTGTTCAACCGTCACGCACCGCAATTGGAGTTGGTGAACTTCGACGTTCGGAATGGCGAATTCCCTGCTTCTGTGGATGCCTGCGAAGCGTTTGTTTGCTCAGGGTCTCGCTTTTCAGCCTATGACTCCGACGATTGGATTCAGGAACTGAAAGGTTTTCTGCGGCAACTGCGCGATGCCAACAAACCGTTTGTCGGCATTTGCTTCGGGCATCAGATGATGGCGGAAGCTTTAGGCGGCAAAGTCGAAAAAGCCGAGCAAGGCTGGGGGATCGGCGTTCACGCCTTGAACGTGATCAAACAGGAAAGCTGGATGCAACCCGAACAGGCGAGTTGCGGCGTGCAATATTCCCACCGCGACCAAGTCACACGGTTGCCAGAGAACAGCGTCCTGCTCGGCGAAAGCGACCATTGTCCCGTGGCGATGTTCCGCGTGGGAGAAACCATGTTAGGGATTCAGGGACACCCTGAATTTCCTGCTCCGTATGTGGAAGCTCTGGTTCGAGGGCGAACTGAGTTGATTGGCCTTGAAAAGGTCAGCGCGGCAAAGTTCAACGCTCCAACCGACGAAGCCGTCATCACAAACTGGCTGGCCAAATTCTTAAGCGAATAACGTTTCACCAAAACACAAAAGGCAAAAGCGGGAAGTCTCACCTTCTCGCTTTTGCCTTTTTACGATGACATCGAAAGCTTTCGGTACGAACTCAATCAGATCGTGATACGAGAACCGTCAAACTTTGTTAGCGACAAACCGTCGTAACGTTCGTTGTAACAATGTTTCTGGTCTTGCAAGATGCTGATTGCAATTGCTTCACCTAGTTTCAGCGATTCGGTCGCATCCGATCGCCAATGCACGCCTGCCATATTTCTGCCAAGCGCAACGTTTGATGCCACCTTGTTTAGTTCATTACCGACAGTCAGATTTTCAGAGCCTCGATAATCTACCACCGACAATCCATCAGGCGACGCAACAACGGGGTTGGGAATCACCCAGGATTCGTCAAACCACCATTTCAGAACCGTCGTGCAAGCTCCAGCGACTGTCGCGTGACCAGCGCCATAAGCTGGATGCGACGGGCAACCTTCGACAAAAGCGATCGGCAACAGATAACTGCCATATTTACGATAAACTTCCTGCACGGCAGCAGAGTTCAGAATTTCATTGTTGATCGGATACGTAGTTGCCTTGGTCAGGTGATTGTGAACTCGGCCGGAGAAAGCTTCGGGGCGCAAGCGGCGATGAACGTACCATTTCTGGAACCAGACAGCACGCAACGCATTCGTTGCCACAGAAGTCACCAAGGCCTGAAGATGCGGATTGCCAAATGTGCCAAATCCACATTGATTGCGATACTTGTTGTAAGGATTGTTTGAATCAGTCGGCGCTCCAAGAGTCAATAACACCGACATGGCATTAAAGTACGCCTGATAAAGATAATCGAGGTGAACCCATTCGCCCAGGTCGCGCCCATTTCGAATGTAACGCGGGGTCTGGTCATATCGGTTCGGCAAATTCGCTTGTCCGCGCGCGTTTTGCGCGTAAAGCCAATCGCTATAACTGGTAAGATAGTCGTCTCCGGGAATTGTCGTGCGCATTTTTTGGCTGACCGATTGCACACCGTACTTAAAGTCTTTCCAGAGAAATTGAGAGATATATGGTCCGGTCAAATCTCCCGGCGTCAGCCCGCGAAACAAAGTGCCTGCCGTAACAACTCCCGGACTTGCCTGCTGCCGAATTGGCACTCTGGGTTGATCCGGCTGCTCAGATTCAGCGCTTGCAAATTCATTATTAGCAACGGCTCTTTCCGCGGCCAAATTCGTTTGCCCCCGCGTTAAGAAACTGGGGCGATAGCGTGGACCGCGAAAATCACTGAATTTATTTAGATCGGCGGTGGCAGCGGCGATCAGTGGATGGGAATCATAATCACTGAAATTAATGTCGCGCGCTAAAGCCATCCAATAATTTTCGGCGATTTCCGCCGCGATTTCCGGACTGGAAAATGTCGGTGGAGGCGGTTGATACATATGCCCCGGATCCGCGCCTTGCATTTCGAATGCTAAACCGCCTTGGGGATTCTTAAACTGCACCTGATTATCTCCCATCGGAATGCGTTCGAAATCGTCAGGATTGCCAGTTTCTATGGCCCGCAAAAAGGAGTTGTAGGCGACTTGGTCAACTTCGCCGAGTGCGTTGTGCGGCATACCTTTGGAATAGTTGCCAATTCGGTTCAGGTACCGTTCTTCGTCGCCGTTGTTGGTATGATCCGGCAATGGTGTGATCTTCTGGAAAGTGGCGGCTTGCACTCGGATGTCATAAGCTTGCTGAGCGCGTCCGGCTCCGCCTCCCGCCACAATTTCTAAATTCGTCGTTTCGGAACGAACAGCACCTCCCAATGCAGGAATGTTCACAGCTCCCGCAGCGATAGTGACCGCAGCCGCTCCGCCGACATTGCCAAGAAATTTACGGCGGCTTTGTGAAGCCGGAGCAGGCTTCAGAGCGTTATCAGCCTGCGCAGTGGAACCTTCGGTATTTTCAGGGTTGTTGTTTGTATGATTGTCTTTTGTGTTTTTCACGTCGCTACTCCTAACTGGATGTGTGTTCAGATGTTGTCACCTCGCTCATTGAGCAATGCAAAACTCTGAGGCCTGAATGGAAATGGATTACTAATGCGCGGGGCTAAAGAACCTGAACCGATTTCAAAATTAAGGCGAATAATTTGAAGATGCGAATAATCGGTTCGGATCAAATATTATTCTTAAACGAAATCGAAATTTAGAGATGTATTGTCCGCCTGTCAACATATTCTTTCAGCGACACCGGAACCTCATCGGTACCGGCAGTTGTCAGAGTCTCTCTCCCTGCCTGTTTGATCAACATTAAACTCGGGCTGGACACTTCAATCAACTTCGCCTATTTTTCGCACAAGGATTCAAACACATAGGAGAATTAATCATGCGAAGAAAACTTATGACCTTAGAAGTTGTGGTGCTTCTAAGTGTCATTATTGGTTTGTCATTCGCAGGTCAATCGCTCGCGGTCCAAAAACAACAAAATGACCTAAAGCCGGGCAAGCCAGTCATCTGGCACGCTCCTGGAATGGTTGAAAGTTTGGATTTTGTGGGCGGTTCGGCTGGTCGCGCCAAAGCTCCAAAGCCTCCATTCACCTTTGAGGAAGAAAGCCTTTCCGGAACAAATCCTAAAATTCGGGTAACAGACGCCAACGGAGTACGGTGGACAGCGAAATTTGGACCTGAGGTGAATTCGGAAACCTTTGCCACGCGACTGGTTTGGGCTGCGGGTTATTTCGTTGAGCCTGCGTACTTTGTTGCTAGTGGCAGAATCGAAGGCGTAACCAAGCTGACTCGCGCCAAAGACCGCGTTAAACCCGATGGGAGTTTCACTGACGCCCGATTCGAGATGCAAAAAGACAAGAACGTCAAAAAACTGGAGGAAGAAGAAAGCTGGGGCTGGCTGCAAAATCCTTTCAACGGATCGAAAGAGTTGAATGGATTAAAAGTAATGCTGATGCTGACTTCAAACTGGGACAATAAAGATGTTCGGGATGTAAAGCGCGGCTCGAACACAGCCATTTACAGAACGCCGCTGAAAGGCGGCAATATCGAAGATCGCTATCTGGTGACCGACTGGGGTGGTTCAATGGGCAAATGGGGCGGCGTTTTAAGCCGCGAAAAATGGGATTGCAAAGGTTTCAAAAGCCAGACCAAAGATTTTGTCAAAGGCGTCAAAGGCGAAATGGTTCTGTTTGGGTATTCAGGCCAGCACACGGACGATTTCAAAAGCGGCATCAGCATCAGCGACGTAAAATGGTTGCTGCAATATCTTGGCCGTATTACCGATGACCAATTGCGAACCGGTTTGAGAGCCAGTGGCGCACAACCGGATGAAGTCGAATGTTTTACGGCAGCTTTACGAGATCGCATCAATCAACTAAAAACCATCGCAAGGTAGGACCATCAACTTCAAAAGGTGAATATTATGGATCGCAGAGAGTTCATCAAAGCAAGCACATCATCCGCAATCGTACTAACCACAGGCCTGACCACCGCCGGAATGACCTCAAAATCATATGCTCGCATAATCGGAGCCAATGACAGAATCCGAATCGGCGGCATTGGCCCCGGAGATCGCGGCAGCGGACGCGTTGTAACGGCGCAAAAACTCGGCGCCGATATTGTCGCCTTATCCGATGTAAACAAGGGAATGCTTGAACAGGCGCAAAAGAAACTCAATGCGCCGGTCGAAAAAACCTACGTTGACTACAATGATTTGCTGGCGCGCAAAGACATTGACGGCGTGATCATCGCCGTGCCGGATCATCTACACCACGATGTTCTGCTGGCGGCGGTCAAAGCCGGAAAAGATGCATACATCGAAAAACCGCTTTGCCGCACTATCGAAGAAGGCGAAAACATGGTTGCGGCGGTTAAAGCATCCAAGCAAATCGTACAGGTCGGCAACCAACGTCGTAGCGGCGAGCATTTCAAAAAAGCCCGGGACATTGTCGCGTCCGGCGGAATTGGCGAAATTCGTTTCGTGCGCATCTGGGATTTCCGCTATCGCCCGGTTGACCCTTACATCAAACGCAGCAAAGATCAGTCACTGTTTGCCCCGGAACTCATTGATTGGAATCGGTTTCTTGGCAAAGCGCCCAAGCGCCCATATGACGCCAAACGCGCTTCGGGCTGGCGTTGGTATTGGGATTACGCCGGAGGATTAATGACTGACATTGGGCCGCATTGGCTGGACGTGGCGATGTGGATCACCGGCAGCGACGGGCCCAAAACCGTCAGTTGCAACGGCGGTAAATATCAAAACATGGATTGGGAAACACCGGACAACGTACACGCCATTCTGGATTGCGGCACGTTCGCCATCGTGTTCATGGTGCAGTTCATGAACGGCCAGGAATACGACGGCGCTGCGTTTTACGGACTGGAAGGTAGCATTGTGCAGGAAAACAATCGCGGAATGATGGTGCGTTACGATGCCAAGCGCAAAGAGGTCGAAAGCTGGAAAGTCACAGACGAAAGCACCATTCATATGCAAAACTTTCTGGATTGCATGAAAAGCCGCAAACAGCCGAATTCGCCTGTGGAGTTGGGAAATCGAGTGCTG
>DAOMFR010000026.1:55638-58348 GCA_035429885.1 Blastocatellia bacterium | reverse complement strand
CGTTTCGAATGACGGGCAATGGTTTGCGCACAAACTGACGCCCAACGAAGGCGACAGCGAAGTCCTCTTGCGCCGGTTGAGCGATGGCAAAGAATGGCGATTTCCGGTTGGCGAGTCTCAGGGCTTTGGTGGTGGACCGGGCTTTGGCGGCGGAGCTTCGGCGGACATCGCCTTTTCCGAGGATTCCAAATGGTTCGCGTTCACAATTTCGCCGACCTTCAAAGAAGGCAAACGGTTGAAAAAAGAGCGCAAGCCCCTGCAAAACAAAGTCGCCGTCATCAACTTGGCGACCGAAAAGAAAGTGGAGTTTGAAAAGATTCGCCGCTTTGGCTTTTCCGGTGAAAACGCCGCGTGGATTGCGCTGCATCGGTATGGAGCCGACGCTCCTGCCGGCCCGCCTCCAGGCGCCACCGCTCCTTCTGGAAGTGCGACGCCTGCGCCAGAACGCGCGACCGGTTCGGATTTGATTTTGTACGAACTGGCGACCGCCAACGAATTGAACATCGGCAACGTCGCCGATTTTGCCTTCAACAAGAAAGGCGATTGGCTGGCGTGGACGGTGGATGCCAATGAAAAAATCGGCAACGGCATTCAGGCGCGCAACATGACCAACGGAGCCGTATTGCCGATCGACAGCGACAAAGCCAGTTATCGCGGATTGAATTGGACGGAAAAAGGCGAAGCGCTGGCCGCTGTCAAAGGCCTCGAAGATAAAGGTTACGAAGACAAGCTGTACAGCGTTGTCGCCGTGAACGGATTTGCCTCCGGTGCGCCGCAGAAAACCGTTTACGATCCGCGCCAGGACAAAGAGTTTCCCGCCGGCTTGACCATCAGCCCGAATCGCCCGCCGAGCTGGACTGAAGATTTCAGCGCCGTGCTGTTCGGCATTCACGAAGTCAAAAGAAAGAAAGGCGGGGACAAACCGGAACCTCCGGCGGGCGCAGCTCCGGCTGCTGGGATGCGCCGTCCCCAGGAAGACGAACCGGAAAAACCAGACCTCGTGTTGTGGCACTGGAAAGACGGCCGGTTGCAATCGCAACAGCAAGTCGAAGAACCACGCGACAAGAATTTCAGCTACCTGGCGACCTATCGCCTGGCTGACAAAAAGTTCATCCGTCTAGCCGATGAAGAAGTCCGCAACGTGACCGCCGCGCCGAAACAGAAGTTCGGCATCGGATTCGACAATCGCGAATATGAAACGATGGGCAGTTTGGACGGACGCCGCTATCAGGACATTTACGTGGTGGATTTGAAAACCGGCGCGCGCAAACTGGCCGTGAAAAAGAGCCGTTGGAACTTTGGGCCTTCGCCGGACGGAACGCGGTTTCTCTATCATGACGATGGCAATTTCTTTGTGTACGACATGGCGTCGGGACAAGCGACGAACATCACGCAAAAAATCCCGTCCGTGTTCTGGGATCAGGAAGACGATCACAATGTCGTCAAACCTCCGACCAGTGTCATTGGCTGGACGAAAGATGGCGCTTCGGTATTGTTGTCGGATGACTGGGATATTTGGAATGTTCCGGTGAACGGTCAGGCGACGAACCTGACGATGAACGGCAAGAAAGACAAGCTTCGCTATCAAAGCCGGTTCCGCATTGATCCCGAAGAGAAGGGAATTGATCTCGCTTCGCCGATGTACGTCCGCGTTTACGGCGAATGGACCAAGAAAGCAGGCATCGGCCGCATTGATGGCGGCAAACCCGGCGTGAAGATGTTGGCCTGGGATGACGCTTCGTTTGGCGGGTTGATGAAAGCCAAAAAAGCCGACGTGTGGTTGTACACGCGCGAAACCCACGCCGAAGCGCCGAACTATCTGGTTGCTGACGCTTCGCTCGGCAACGGAAAGAAAATCACGGATTCCAACCCGCAACAGAAAGATTTCCTCTGGTCGTCGGGCGCGAAGCTGATTGATTACACGTCCGCCAAAGGCGACAAGTTGCAAGGCGCGTTGTTCCTGCCCGCGAACTATCAACCGGGCAAGAGCTATCCGACCATCGTGTACATTTACGAAAAGCTCTCGCAGGGGCTGAACGGATACACCGTGCCGACATACAACGGATTCAATAAAACGACCTACACCAGCAATGGTTACGCCGTGTTGATGCCGGACATTGTTTACAAGGTCAACGATCCCGGAATGAGCGCCGTCTGGTGTGTGCTGCCTGCGTTGGAAGCCGCCATCAAGACCGGCATTGTGGACAAAGATCACGTCGGCATTCAGGGACATTCGTGGGGCGGATACCAGACGTCATTTTTGGTCACGCAAACGAACGCTTTTGCCGCTGCGGTGGCGGGCGCTCCGCTGACCGAAATGATCACGATGTACAACTCGATTTACTGGAATTCGGGCGGCGGCAACATGGCGATTTTTGAAAGCAGCCAGGGCCGATTCACCGGCAGCCCGCTGGACATTCCCGAGGCCTATCAACGGAACTCGCCGATCACGCATGCCAAGAACGTGAAAACTCCGCTGGTCATTTTGCACAACGACAAAGACGGCGCAGTAGATTTCACGCAAGGCATTTTCTATTACAACACGCTGCGGCGACTGCAAAAGCCGGTCGTGATGTTGCAATACAAAGGCGAAAATCACGGCTTGCGCGTTCCGGCGAACATGAAGGATTACACCGTGCGCATGCGCGAATTCTTTGACCATTACCTGATGGGCAAACCCGCGCCGAAATGGTGGATGGACGGTGTGCCG
>DAOMFR010000026.1:0-55538 GCA_035429885.1 Blastocatellia bacterium | reverse complement strand
CGTGGAGCGGCGGAAGCTCCGGCGTTGATTCGCGCGGCGCTGTTTTCACCGGCGTCGAATCCGTTCAGCGAATCGGGCGTTGCCATCACGCGTGAAGCCTTGCCCGATGCAGGAGACATCGTCGCCGTCAGCGGTGAAGCCATGCTCCAACGCATTGAGGCCGGAATCACAGAATTATTGGATCAAGGCTTTAGTCCGATTTCGCTTGGTGGCGATCACGCCATCACCTTTCCGATCATGCGCGCCTACGCCAAACGTTACCGGCGATTAAGCATTTTACATTTCGACGCGCATCCGGATTTGTACGACGAACTCGATGGCAATCGGTGGTCGCACGCCTGTCCGTTTGCTCGCATCATGGAAGAAGGTTTAGTCGAGCGATTGGTGCAGGTCGGCATTCGCACCTTGACCGATCACCAGCGCCAGCAAGTCGAACGATTCGGCGTCGAAGTCATCGAAATGCGCGATTACCGGGACGATTGGCCGATTGATTTCGACACGCCGGTGTACATTTCGTTTGATGTGGATGGACTCGATCCGGCATTTGCTCCGGGCGTGTCGCATCGGGAACCCGGCGGATTATCTTCGCGGCAGGCGATCAACACGATTCTCAACTTGAACGCCGAAATCGTCGGCGCAGACATTGTCGAATTCAATCCGCGCATGGATGTGGCGAATCTGACTGAAACCGTTTGCGCGAAGATCGTCAAAGAAATTGCGGCGCAAATGCTGGGTCAGTACCGCGACCGGTAGGGAGCGCTGCCTGTACCATTGACCGCTTGCTACCCGCGGTACTGACTCAACGATTCTTATGAAGCCTGTAGAACCAATTTTTGTCGCTGACTTGTTCGGGGAAATTCACGAAGAGTTGTTGACGCTGTTACGCGGATTGTCGGCAGAGGACTGGTACAAACCGACTGTGGCCGGAAGCTGGCAGGTGCGTGACATCGTGGCGCACTTGCTGGACAGCGACATTCGGCGATTGTCGTTTCAGCGAGACCAGGCGCCGATGGTTCCTCCGGACAAACCGATTGCCAGTTACGCCGATCTGGTTGGATTCCTGAATCAACTGAATGCCGACTGGATCAAGGCGACCAAACGCATCAGCCCGCAATTGTTGATTGAGTTTCTTTCGATCACCGGCGCGCAAGTGACAACGTTGCTCCAATCGCTCGATCCGTTTGGACCTGCGCTGTTTGGCGTCGCCTGGGCTGGCGAAGAAACTTCGTCCAATTGGTTCGACGTGGCGCGCGAATACACGGAAAAGTGGCATCACCAGCAACAGATTCGCGATGCCGTGGGCGCTCCGGCGTTGTACAGCCGCAAATGGCTCCATCCCGTGCTGGACACGTTTGTGCGCGCCTTGCCGGTGAATTACACCAACACGCCAGCCGAAACCGGCGCGCAGATTTCGTTCCTCATCACCGGCGAAGCGGGGGATGAATGGACGTTGGTAAAAGAACCGGGCGACTGGCAATTGTTTGCCGGTTCCGCCGACCATGCGGTTTGCAGAATGGAATTCGACCAGGACACTGCCTGGCGTTTGATGACAAAGGGGCTTTCGCGCGACCAAGCCAGATTCAAACTCTCCGTGCAGGGCAATGCCGCCTTGGCTGAGCCGTTGCTCGGAACACTGGCCGTTATGGCCTGATGGGAGACTTATGATTGGGCGATTGGTTGCGTCGGCACTGTTGGTTGCCGCTCTGACGATTCCGTTTCCTTCACCAACTCGTTCCCTGGCGCTTACCGGCATCAACGTAATTGATGCGACCGGCAAAACCACACAAACCGGCATGACGGTGGTGGTGACCAATGACCGCATTTCGGCGATTGGCAAATCTGGCAAGGTCCACATTCCAGCCGATGCGGAAATTGTGGATGCCACCGGGAAATTTTTGATTCCGGGATTGTGGGATTCGCATTTGCACCTGACCATAGCCGTGGATCAAGCCGGAACGACCGAACTGCTGGCGCCGATGCTGGTGGCGTATGGTGTGACTTCGGTGCGGGAAATGGGCGGCGATTGGCAGCGCATTCAGGAATTGCGAACTGCCATTGCCAGCGGGCAAGTCATTGGTCCGCGCATTTTCGCTCCAGGCCCGTTTGTGGATGGACCGCAACCGGCGGACGTGAATTTCCATCCCGTGGCCAACGACGCGGAAGCTCGGCAGGCAGTTCGCAAATTGAAAACCGACGGCGTGGATTTCATCAAAGTCCAGGCAGGTTTGTCGCTGGAAACCTGGCGAGCGGTGGTGGATGAATCCCAGAAAGCGGGAATCCCTGTCGCCGGGCACATTCCGGAAGCCGTCAGCGCGTTTGATGTGGCGCGTTCGACTCAGCGCAGCGTCGAACACATTTCGCCGGTGCTGCCCGGTGACGCCGGAATCATGCTGGCCTGTTCCAGCCGGGAATCGGAGTTGCGAACGGAATTGGCCGCGATCAAAAAAGCCTCGGAAGAGAAAAACGCCAATCGTCCGCAACTGCGCCAGCGACAGCGCGAACTGCAACGCGCGATGGCGACCAGTTACGATTCGAAAAAGTGCGAAACTCTGTTTGCGTTGTTTGTGAAAAATCAGATTCACGTGGTGCCGACCGCCATCTGGGGCAAACGCTTTGCTCCGTTGAATGAAAACGATTTGCCGAATGACGATTCGTTGAACTTGGCTCCGGCTTCGATGCGCGCGCGATGGGACAAGCGCCGAGCGGATGTGATCAATGCCAGTTCGCCGGAAGATTTTGCCTTTCGCCAAATGCTGTTCGACAAATCGCGCGAATTGATTGCGGCGATGATTCGCGCCAATGTTTCGCTGCTGGCCGGAACCGATGCGATGGATGGATATGTGTTGCCCGGCGCGAGTTTGCACGATGAACTAGGTTTGCTGGTGGAAGCGGGAATGACGCCAATGGCGGCGTTGCAGTCGGCGACGCGAAACGCCGCGAAGTTTCTGGGCAAGCAGAATTCTGTGGGAACCATCGAAGTCGGCAAAACCGCCGATCTGGTATTGCTCGACGCGGACCCGTTGCAGGCGATTGCCAACACGCGCCGCATTTATGCCGTCATTGTCGGCGGCAAGCTGATTCACTCGTCGCAACGGCAGGCGATGATGACGAAACTGGAAACGTATGCCAAAGGGCACTAACCCAACGACCCAACTCAAGGAGGGATTGATGAACAAATTTCGATTGCTGAATTTCACAATGCTGGCGATGTTGATTGCGGCAAACTGTCAGGCCGCGGTGGCTGGCGAAGATTGGTCGCGGTTTCGTGGCCCGAATGGAACCGGCGTTTCTTCTGAAACAAATCTGCCGACAGATTTCGGCCCGGACAAGAGCGTGGTTTGGAAAACTCCGCTGCCGCCGGGGCATTCGTCACCTGTGTTTTCGCGCACGCGCATTTTCGTGACGGCGCACGACGGAGACAAAAAATCCGGCAAGCTGGTCGTCATTGCGCTGGATCGCAAATCGGGGAAAGAACTTTGGCGGCGCGAAGTCCCGCGCGCCAAAACCGGTCGTTTGGAAAACGTCAACGGCCCAGCTTCGGCCAGCCCTGTCACCGACGGTGAAAACGTCTTCGCGTACTTTCAGGATTTCGGTTTGATCTCGTTCACCGCCGACGGCAAAGAGCGTTGGCGCATGCCGATGGAACCGTTCAACATTTTTTACGGCTATGGAGCTTCGCCGACCTTGGTGGATGACAAAGTGATTCTGCCGGTGGATCAGGATGGCGGCGCGTTTTTGCTGGCCGTCAACAAAAACACTGGCAAACAGGCTTGGAAAATTGATCGCCCCGAAGTGATTTCCGGCTATTCAACACCGATGATTTACCAGCCCAAAACCGGTCCGAAACAGTTGGTGTTGCCGGAATCGTTTCAGGTGTCGGCATATTCCGTTGCGGACGGCAAACGCGTTTGGTGGGTTCGCGGATTAGCTTGTGAAATGAAATCGGTGGCCAGTTACGACAACGAATATCTGTACATCAACGGTTGGGGTTTCCCGCTGAATCAACCCGGCAAACAGATCGCCACTATCAGCTTTGAAGAAGGTTTGAAGAAGTACGATAAAAACAACGATGGCTTTGTCGGCAAAGAAGAAGCCGTTGGCGACGATCCGATGTCGAAAGTGCTTAATCCGAATTATGGGTTTGACGCTTTTGATCTGAATCGCGATAACAAACTCGACGCTAAAGACTGGCAAGTGTTTCGGGCGATGATGTCTTCGGAAAACGGATTGCTTTCGATCAAACTCGGCGGGCAAGGCGATATGACCGCTTCGGCGATTCGCTGGAAATATCAGCGCCCTGTGCCTCAAGTGCCTTCTACTTTGCTGTATCAAGGTTCTCTGTTTATGGTCAACGACAGCGGTATTTTGATTTCCTTCGATCCGGCAACCGGCAACGTCATCAAACAAGGCAGACTGAAAGGCGCGATTGATAAATACTTCGCTTCGCCGGTCGGAGCCGATGGCAAAGTGTATTTGATCAGTCAGGACGGAACCGTTTCCGTCGTCAAAGCCGCAGGCGAATGGGATGTTCTGGCGGTTAATGCTTTGGGCGATGAAGTGTTCGCCACTCCGGCCATTGCGGACGGCAAACTTTACATTCGGACAAAAGGCACGCTGTATTGCTTTGCAAAATAAAACTGATCGAGCTGTCCGATAAACTTCGATTTGTCGGACAGTCTTGAGGACTCACCCATGTCAAAATGCAGGCAAGTAGTTTCTACGGGCTTTCTGTTTTTAGTGATGCTCGGCGGTTGGCTCGCTTCGACCATTACAGCTTTAGCCAGTGACGATTGGCCGCAATTTCGTGGCCCGAACAGTTCGGGCGTTTCGACTGCGGCCAACTTGCCTGCGGAGTTTGGGCCGGACAAGAACGTAGTTTGGAAAACGCCGTTACCGCCAGGGCATTCGTCGCCGGTGCTGACGGCGGATCGCATTTTCCTGACAGCTTACGAACGCAATCAAACAACCAGTAAGCTGTTCGTCATCAGTTTGGATCGTGCTACGGGCAAAATCGTCTGGCAGCGCGAAGTCCCCAGTCCGCGCAAGCAGGATTTACACAAATCGAACTCACCGGCTTCGCCTTCGCCTGTCACCGACGGCCAAAACGTTTTTGCCTTCTTCACGGACTTCGGAATGATTTCCTTTGACCGCGACGGCAAAGAGCGTTGGCGTTTGCCGCTGGGGCCGTTCAACAATCCGTTTGGAATGGGAGCTTCGCCGGTGCTGGCCGAAGGAATGGTGTTGCTCAATTGCGATTCCGAAAGCGGCTCGTTTTTCATCGCCGTTGACCAAAAGACAGGCAAAGTGAAATGGCGCTTGGAACGGCCTGACGCTACGCGCGGGTTTTCGACGCCGGTGCTGTTTCAACCTGCGAAAGGCGGCTTGCAAGTGCTGGTCGCCGGTTCACTGCGATTGTCTGCTTACGAAGTGGCAACCGGAAAAGAAATTTGGTTTGTTCGCGGCCTGACCTGGCAGATCAAACCAACACCGGTTTTCGGTGGCGACAGTTTGTATATTCTTGGATGGGCTGGCGGCGCTGACCCTGGTCAGCAGGAAGACATTCCGGCGTTCGAGGAAACGTTGAAGAAATTTGACGCCAACAAAGACAACAAACTTTCGGCTGATGAACTCGACCCGAAAATCAAAAAAGCCTGGGTTGATTTTGACCTTGACCGTGATGGTTTTCTGAACGAGCGAGACTGGAAGGCTTATCAAGCCAGGCGCGCAGTGCAAAATGGTGTGCTGGCCTATCGGATTGATCGGCAGAAAGAAATGCGCGGCGATCTGACCGAGTCGCATTTTCTATGGAAGTATCAGCGGGCATTGCCCAACACACCTTCGCCACTGTTTTATCAGGACGTGGTTTACTTGATGAAAGAAGGCGGTATCCTGACTTCGCTCAATGCAAAGACAGGTGAAGTGTTTAAGCAAGGCAGGTTGCCAGGTGCGCTGGGTGATTACTATTCTTCGCCAGTCGGCGCTGATGGCAAGATCTTTACCATCAGCGAAGAAGGCAAAGTCACCGTGCTGAAAGCGGGCGGGAATTGGGAGCCGCTGATGACCGTGGCGCTGGGCGAATCCTGTCACGCGACGCCCGCCATCGCTGACGGGCGAATTTACTTGAGAACGCATGGCACGCTGTATTGCTTTGGCAAATAACGTGGCTTGTCTCGTTGGGCAAAACTTGCTGTGCTAGAATCCGCCCGACGAACCGTCGAAGACGCAAAACGTTCTTCCAAATTTAATTCCAACTATCACAACGAAACAGGTTCAAATCCGATGATACAAAACAAGGAGAAATCAACTTCTATGACGTGGGCAATCTTTGCAATTGGCGCAGCTCTTTCGTGGGGCATTTACGGTGCGATGCTGCATCAAGGTCAAATGGAGCTAGGATCACCCGCGCAGCGTGGGTTGCGTGCTTTGTTGTGCGTGGGACTCGCCTACTTTTTGATTGGTGTGATCGTTCCGGTTGCCGGACTGGCTTCGCAGGGGCAATTGAAGCTGGATGGGTTCAGTTCCAAAGGAACAACGCTTGCGACTATCGCGGGTGCGTTGGGAGCCATTGGTGCTGCCTGTATCATCTGGGCGTTCAAATCCGGTGGAGTCCCGAATTACGTCATGCCGTTGGTGTTTGGCGGAGCGCCAGTGATCAACGTTTTGGTGACTATGATTCTCCATCCCCCGAAATCGTCCGTGAATCCGTTGCTATTTCTAGGAATGTTGTTGGTGGTATTGGGCGCGAGCATGGTGTTGTATTTCCGCCCACAGTCGTAATCGGAGAACGCCATGATTTACCACTCAATCGCAGAAATTCTGGCAGAGAATGTCGCCGCGACCGACCGTTTTATTGCTGGCGTCGATTCGATAACTGAGGCTCAGGCTGGTTTTCGATCTGCCGATGACGAATGGACGATTGGCGAAATCGTCGAACACGTCAACATCGTCAACAATGGATTCTTGCGCATCACGCACAAACTGTTGCGGCAGGCAGAAGCCGATCCGAAACCGGCTCCGGCGGTTTTGAATCTTGGTGGAGTGATCGTGACTGAAGACGGTCAACAGGCTCCGAAGTTTCAGGCTCCGGAAACGGTTCGTCCCAAAGGCGGAGTTGCCATTGCCGATGCAATCGTCGGATTGAAACAAACCATTGTCGGATTTGCCGAAATCCAAGCGCGGCTGGAAGCCGTGGATTTGTCTGAGCAGAAATTTCCGCATCCAGCGGTCGGCCCAATCAGCGCATATCAATGGATGATTTTGTTGAAGGAGCATTCCGATCGGCATCTGGGACAGATTGAACGCGTGAAGGCTTCAGCGGGATTTCCTGCTTGAAATACAACACTCGAAATTCAAAGACCAACGCCTGCAAAGAATTTATTCAATTGCGGGCGTTGGTCTTTGTGTTGCGTGTTCAGCACGTTACTTTGTCGGCGATTTCGGCTCTTCGTCGTCCAGCAGCTTGCACTTGTTTTTGAAATTCAGCAGCTTGGCTTTGACGGTTCCCGATGAAGTTTTCGCTTCCAGCTTGACCGGAATGTGCAGGTTGTCATCGGTCAGCCACATCGTCATTTCGCCGGGACGGGAAAACAATTGGCCGGGCCCAAACAGTTTGGGTTCGATTCGGATGGTTTTGATCTTGCCGCAATCTGTTTTCAGTTTTTCGTGTTTGCCCACGACGATGTCGAACCAGAGATTGTCGCCGTCATCGTTGACCGGAAAGCGAACCAACTGTCCTTCTTTCAACTTCTGCAACCGCACGAAATAAAACGCTGACAACAAATCCAGCATGCCGTCTTCGCGGTCCGTCAGCTTTTCTTTGGGGACAGCCTGCGGGTTGTTCAAATCATTGTCCGTGAATTTGACGGTTTTAGTGTCTGAGTTGAACAGCGCAGCGAGGGCGCGATGTTTTTTTCCTTCCTTGATGTCCTTGAAGCTCAACCGCGCAGAAAAGTCATGCGGATTGACCAAAGTCTCAAACCGATCTTTCACGTCATAACCGACGATGGCGATCAGCAAGCCTTTGGAAATCGCCGATGCGCGCAACCGCAGAAACTGATCTTCAGGCGCGGGCTGAAAGGAAATGTTCAATCCGTCAAACACCGGCGCGCTGTTGCCATTCGTTCCGGTTTCGCGAAATTGCGCCGGGCCTAAAAACTCAAATGTCACGACGCCGACGGTGACATACAGCGGAAAGCGCGCATAGCGAACTTCGAATTCCAGCTTTTCTCCTGGCGGAAAGGGAACCCCGGATTTGAATTCACGGCGCAATGTCGCCAGCGGCAATTTCACCTGTGGCGTCGGTGTTGGCTTTGGCTTCACCGTTTGTTCTTGCACCGCCGAAACGTGGCTTAGCGCACAGAACGACACCCACAATGCGAAGCAGGACAACAATCCAACACTAAGTTTCAATCGTTTCATGCAAACTCACTTAAAACGAAAAGGCCTTGGCGGCTTTCAGGATCAGCACGACGAACACGATGCCGAGTCCAATCAACGCGCGCCATTCTCTGTGATGGTTGTACTGGCTGAAATCGAAGCTGCGTTGTTGGCCGGATTGATACGGTGTCAGCCGAGGCAAAAACAGCGGCACCGCTTCTGACCAGCGAGCGTAGGCTTCGCCGAACAACGTACGCATATGAGCGGCTTCGGCTTGCATCACCGGCCAGTAAATCGCCAGGAAGAACACGACCAGCCAGGCGCCGATCAGCCAGCTTCCGCCTGCAATCGCGCAGCCCAGAGCCATCACAAAGCTTCCGAAATACAGCGGATTGCGCGTGTGCGCATACGGGCCGCTGACGGCAAGCTCCGCGTTTTTCCGCAAATGACCGGACGCCCAGCCGCGAATCAATGCGCCGCACAGCGCCAGAGGCACACCAAACGTCAGCGATTGCCAGCTTGGACGCGAAAAAATGACGAACAGAATTGCCGTCACAAATCCAATGGGCACGCGCAATCGTTGCAGCGACGCCCGCCAGTTAAAAGCCATAGTTTGATGATTCTCGTTCATAGGTTTGAAATCATGATTGGCCACTTTCTTCCGCCAACCTGCAATCCGCAATCTGCAATCGCTTCACGACTGCTTGCCATACTTGTTCGACCGGAATTTTCATACACGACGTGTGATTGCAATATCGCCGGTAACAATCGGTTCGGCAATCCAGGTCGAAACGCTCCACCACCAGATCATCTTTGGCAAAGGGGCCATTGCGACGGGCGGAAGTCGGGCCGAATAAGGCCACAATCGGAGTTCGCGCTGCTGCTGCCAGATGCATTGGCCCGGTGTCGCCGCCCAGAAAGAGTTTTGCCTTTCCCGCCAGAGCCAAGAACTGTTTAAGTGAAGACGCCAACGGGAAGGCTGCGCCGGTTTTGGCTTGGCCGACGACCAGTTGCGCCAGTGACAATTCGCCGGGGCCGTATGTGATGGCCGAACGGATCCCGAATGCTTCCCACAGCCGGTCGGCAATCGCAGCGAATTCCGATGTGTGCCAAAGCTTGGTCGCCCAGCCGCCACCAGGATTCAAGATCGCCAGCGCGCCATTGCTTTTTTCCAGTTGTTCCGAGGTGAATTGTTCGTCCGCAGCATCAAGCTTGATCGGGAATTCAAATCCACCGGAAACGTCGCAGCCCAAAGATTTAACCAACTGCAGATTCTTTTTGATGACATGGTCGTCGTCGTCAGCGGAGACGTGTTCGGTCATCAGCCAGCGACTGGCTGGTTCGCGCAAAGAATCTTTGGCAAATCCGATGCGGCGCTGAATGCCTGCCAGCCAGGCGACCGCCGCCGATTTCAGCAAGCCCTGAAAGTCCAATGCAATATCGAATTTCGATGCGCGCAAATTGGCGAAGCTGGCACGAACTGCCGCTCGCGTTTCCAACGCTTTCCAATTCTTTCGCCATCCGCGCAAATCCAATTCGATCAATTCGTCCAGATATGGATTGCCATGAAGGATTTTCGCCGCGCCTCCGCGTTCGACCGCCCAGGCCAGATGTGCTTCGGGCAGGGAACGCCGCAACGCCGCCAGCGCAGGCAATGTATGGACGACATCACCAATCGCGCCCAGCCGGACGATCAGAATTTTGTTGAGGCTTGGTTGATTACCCATCGAACTGCTTCCAGCAAATTTTCCGCAACGTAATCCGGTTGTTGGGGCCAATTGGCAGAATCGTTTTCAAATTCTTCGCGGCCATAACCGGTAAGCACCAGAACGCTTCGGGCGCCCACGGCTTGCGCCATCGCCAAATCGCGGAACCGGTCACCAATGACGACGCTGGCTGTCAGGTCCAAGTTCAATTCTTCTGCTGCTTGTCTGAGCATTCCCGGTTTCGGCTTGCGGCACTCGCATTCCAGTCGGTAAGGCGGTTCGCCTACAGTTGGATGATGTGGGCAATAATAAATCGCATCAATTGTTGCTCCGGCGTCCGCAAGCTCCGTTTTCATTTGTTGGTGAATCTGTGCCAGAAACTTCTCGTCGAACATTCCGCGAGCGATTCCTGCCTGACTGGTGACGACGATTGCCAGCCAACCTGCCTGGTTGACCAGCCGCACCGCTTCAGCCGCGTACTCATACAAGCGGAATTGCGCAGGATCGCACACGTACCCCACTTCTTCATTCACGGTCCCATCGCGGTCAAGGAATACAGCGGGACGACTTGATTGTGTGTTGTAAGACGTTTCCATTTCTGTTTTCTGAAGCTCGGTATTCTACCTTGCAAAGGCGGGAGTTGCGAACTGGCTGTTCGGCAAAGAGGTAGCAACATTCCATACGGCAACTACAAAAAGAAAAGCGCTGCTTGGTTCAGGTTAGCAGTTGTCCCCATTGATCTAACCCAAATTTCAGCAGCGCTAACCGATGAATTGTCGCACGTTCACCGGGTCAAACAGCTAACACTGAGCAAGCAGTGTTCCAGCATCCTCCTCGTTGCTTCCTAAGGACTTAAGGCGCTCAGACTCTTACTGTATCGCGCTGTTGGTTGCAGTCGGGGTGTCACTCAGTCCCTCAATGTGTCAACGCTGTAAGTCTGTCGAGTTACGAGAATAGAAAAAGTCATGCATTCTATCTCAATCAAATTGTTTCGCACTGACACGAAACGTTGCGCAGGCTGAGTTGCTGTGGCACATTCGGTTTCGAGTGCCGCTACAGCACAACCTGAAAAGAAAATGCTTGCAGAAAAGTAAGTAACAAGAAAGTGCTTAGAAACAACAGCTTGCAAGTATTAGCCGAGCTGATGTGCAACGCTGGTTTGTGTACTGACTTGTCTGGTTGATGAGTTGCAGCAAACAATGAAAATATCGAAGCATGGTTCAGGAGTTTTTCTGAATGAAAGTACAGGGAAGAGTATTGATCGTTGATGACGATCCCGAATTTGGACTTGTGGCCCAAAGCCTGATCGAGGTTGAGGGGTTTTCCGCGCAATTGGTTTCAAATGGTGAACAGGCGCTGGCTGTCTGTAACAGCAAAGCTTGTGACGTGGTGTTGTTGGATTTGATGCTTGGCGAGGTTTCCGGTCTGGATGTGCTGCGGCAGATTCGTCGGCAGGCGGAAGATGTCCCGGTGATTGTCGTAACTGCGCATGGTTCGATGGAATCTGCCGCCCAAGCCGTCAAAGCAGAAGCGTTCGATTACATTGGTAAACCGTTTCGCGCGGAAGAATTGATGGCTGCCGTGCGCCGAGCAATTGATTGGCGTAAACAGCGTAACAAAGATTCCGGTGAGGACTCCCTGAAAATTCTGGATTCGCCTGCCATCGTGGGACGCAGTCCGGCGATGGTCGCGGTTTACAGGGCGATTGCCCGCGTTGCGGCGACGGATTCGACAGTGTTAATTAGTGGCGAAAGCGGCACCGGAAAGGAATTGGTTGCGCGCGCCTTGCACGACAACAGTCCGCGTTCCAAACGTGCGTTCATTCCCGTCAATTGCGGAGCCTTCACCGAAACCTTGCTGGAATCCGAACTCTTCGGCCACGTGCGTGGATCGTTTACTGGAGCGATGGCTAACCATCGCGGAATTTTTGAAACAGCGGCGGGAGGGACGATCTTTCTAGACGAAATTTCGGAAACTTCGCCTGCGTTTCAGGTCAAATTGTTGCGAGTGTTGCAGGAACAGGAAGTTCGCCCAGTGGGGGCTTCAGAATCTCGCAGAGTGGATGCGCGCATTGTCGCCGCAACCAATCATCGGGTGCAGGATTTGTTTACATCCAGCGAATTTCGCCGCGATTTGCTTTACCGGCTAAGTGTAATCAACCTCGAATTGCCGCCGCTGCGCGAACGAAAGGAAGACATTCCGTTGCTGGTCGAACATTTTTTGCATCGGTTGAATACCAAGCTGGGCAAAACCATTACCGTCCCGCCGGAAACTCTGGATTGGCTCTGCAAATTTGACTGGATGGGCAATGTCCGGGAACTGGAAAACGCTGTCGAACGCGCCGTCACCCTGAATGTCGGTGGCAGATTGTTGCCCGAAGATTTTTTGCAGTTCACGCCAATTCCACTGACTCAAACCCTTGCTGAGAAGCTTTCCGTTGCCAGCGTTTCTGAAGTGGTTCCCAATTCAAACTCCGCATTTTGGGTTTGTGAACTGCCGAAGACTTTGGAGGAGGTCGAACGCCAACACATTCTGGCAATGCTGCGCTTTATGAAAGGCAACAAGCTTCGCACGTCTGAACTGCTGGGAATTGGGCGATATTCGCTTTACCGCAAAGCCGAGCGGCTGGGGATTGATTTGAATCAGGAGGGGTGAGCCAAGATTGATGATGCGATTATTAACAGCGGTTCTATTCAGTTTGATGCTGGTGAGTGATTGGCGCGGAAGCGGTGGCAATCCGATTCTCTCCATCAAATCCACACGATCGCTACCGTACCCGGCTGCTGCCGCCGTCAAAGGGCGAATCGAGTTGGCGAATTCCAAACTCAAGTCGCGTGATGTCAGCAGTGTGGTAATTTGGCTGAAGCCTGTGGATGGATCAACGCCGCGCAGTTCCTCCAAGCAGAGAAAAGTTATCACGCAACGCGACAAACGATTTTCGCCACATGTCGTGGTCGTCGAAGCAGGATCCGAAGTGGATTTTCCGAACGACGATCCGTTTTTCCACAACGTTTTTTCGATTTTCAATGGGCGGCGATTTGATCTGGGGCTTTACGCCAGCGGAGAAACACGTCCGGTGAACTTCAATCGCCCAGGGATTTCCTACATATTCTGCAACATTCATCCGAAGATGAGCGCAATTGTAGTTGCGCTCGATACGCCGTATTTCGCCATCAGCGATAAGACAGGCGCATTTGTCATCAACAATGTTCCGGCAGGAGATTATCGTTTGAGTGTTTGGCACGAACGCGCCAAATCCGAAACGCTGGCTGCGCTGGAACGAACTGTGCAGATTGCCGCAACCGGCGCCGATTTGGGCGCAATCGTTGTCAGCGAAGAAGGTTACGTCCCAAGACCGCATCCCAATAAACACGGTCAGGAATATGACAGCCAAAGCAACAAGCCGGGTTATCGCAAACCGTGACACCGGCAAATTAAGGAATCAGCTCTTTATCAGCAGCGCGCTGCTGGCAAGCGCACTGCTGGGCATCGTTGCCTGGGTGATCAATTCGCAGGTCATCGGACAGGTGCGTCAGCAGGTTCAGGCAGAAGTGGAAACGTTGTTGCCGCTTTACGACGTCGTTTGGGAAGAGCACGCGCGTCGCTTGGCCACATTGGGAGCGACGATGATTGATTCGCCGATTGTCAAAGAAATTTTTGGCAGCCCGGCGGCTTCACATGACCGGCGGACGTTGCACGAAATGGTGGTGGATGTCAGCGGTGACAACATCAAATCCGGCGACCTGTTTTTGGCTGCGGATGGAGCGGGCCAGGTGTTTTACATCGAACAGTGGGGCGGTGTTTCAACTGAGCCCGACCAACTGCTGGAAATTCGTCACTTGGATGCCGCCCGTGCTGCGGGGGAAAGTCAGCGGCGAAGTCATGGCTTCACGATGATTGGCAATCGGTTGTTTCAGCTGGCGCTAACGCCTTTGACGACTCATTCGGGCAGCGCGGAATTCAACAACACAATGGCTGTGATTGGCACCGGCGAAGAAGTGAATCGCGCAATGGCCGGAGAAATCAAACTTCGAATGCATAGCGAGATTGTGTTTCTGGTTGCGGGAAAGTTACACGCTTCTTCGTTGGCGACGGACAAGGAACAGGCTGCATTTCAGGCGATTCAAGCGGGCGATTTCAGCCGATCCTCGTCCGGGCGACCCGTTGAGGTCAATTTGGGAGGAGAGTTGTATCTGGTGTTTGCCAAACAGTTGACGGATTTCGATGGCAAGCAAATTGGCCAGGTATTTGTGCTGCGTTCGCTGGCTGAAGCCGGGCGATTGTTTCGTGCAATTTCAAACCGGTTGCTGGTGTTGTGGACGTTGGCGATTCTTGCCGCCTTGGGGCTGAGTTATCTGATTGCCGGACGAATTACGCATTCATTGGAAAAACTGGTGGTCAGCGCAAAAGAGTTGGGGCAGGGAAATTACGATGTGGTTGTGCCGTCGGGCGCTCATGGCGAAGTCGCCCAGCTTGCAAGTGCCTTCGATCAAATGCGCCATTCGCTGCGCCAAACACAAGCGGCGCTGCTGAAAAATGAACGCCTGGCGACGATTGGCCAGATGGCCAGTTCGATCATTCACGATTTGCGAAATCCGCTGGCGACAATTTCGACCGCCGCCGAAGTCATGAAAAATGATGGATTGTCCACCGTCCGACGCCAGACGATGATCGAAACTCAGCTTCGCGCTTCGACCAGAATGAATTCCATGCTGAGCGAGCTTTTGGATTTTTCGCGCGGCAGTTACAGGCTCAACCCGCAACGGCTTTCGCTGGCGGCTGTCATACAACGGTCATTGCAGGAATTGGGCGCTCAATTTTCACAGTTGGGCGTCGAGCTTCAAGCCGACGTTCCCGAAGACATCATGCTTGACGCGGACGACGAAAAGCTCGGTCGAGTGCTGGAAAATTTGTTGATCAATTCCTTCCAGGCGTTTCAGCAGGCTGAGCAACGATCGGGAACCGTTCAAATTCTGGCGACGTCGGAACCGACCGGCGTTCGCATAGATTTGAAAGACGATGGTCCCGGCATTCCGTATTCGATTCGCGAACGGTTGTTCGAGCCGTTTATCAGTTCGGGAAAAATAGGCGGAACCGGTTTGGGATTGGCCATTGCCCGCGGCATTGTCGAAGCGCACGGAGGTAAAATCCGCTTGGCCGATTCTGAAATCGGCGCACATTTTGTGATTCAGTTGCCCTTCGAATTTTCACAGGAAGGCGTGCCCAATGGAGGCCTGAATGACACGTAAAGTTTTGCTGGTGGATGACGACAAAGAATTTCGCACAGTGGCAGCTTTGGTGCTGGAAAGCGCTGGCTATCTGGTGATTGAAGCGGTGGACGGATTGGCTGCGTTGGAAGCTCTAAAAACCATTACGCCCGACGTCATCATTTCCGATTTGCACATGCCGCTGATGGACGGGCGCCTGTTTTGCAAACGCGTCAGGGCGGAAGCGGAATTGGCCGAAATTCCGTTTGTCATTTTGTCCGCGTACATCGAATCCGACGGCTCGAATGTCTTGTCGGATACGCCCGCCGATTACTGTTTCAGCAAGCAAAGTTCTTTTATTTCGCTTTTGCCGAAGCTGGAAACCATCCTCGGCTCAGGAAATGGCGACTCTTCACACCGTCGCCAAGAATAAAAAACGCCAAGCGCTTCGTTCACAGAAAGAGTTTGGTTTAATCCTTTCCACCTTTGTTGCCTTGCGTTTTCGCGCTTTGGGTTGCCTTTGCAAGTCTCGCCACGAAATCCGAATGCTGCGCGACGTTCTGGCAAGCGGCATCCGCTGGAACTTTTCCCGTCAACAATGCCACAGACACACAAGCCGTCGCCGGAGCCAGCGTGGAACTCGCCGAGTTCGTCTCGTGGTAATGATTGGGCACGCCGTTTTGTTTGCAGGGATCCACTGCCTTGTTGATCTGCATCTTTTTCAAATCCACAGGTTCTCGCCGCCAATCGTATTTCGGCACAATGTATCCGAACTCATCCGGACACAGCCCGAACATAAACCGATACTTGGCCGTCATCGCATCGCGGATCGAAGGTTCAGCCGGAGCGCCTGTGTCAGCTTGTGGACAATCGGAGCGTTTGTATTTGGCGACGCCGTAAAATATTTCGGGGAACAATTCTCCCGGTGTGGTGACGATCTGAGCATCGCCCAGCGTCAATGCATAAATCCAGGTTTTGACCTGCAGATCAGAACCATCTTTGGATACAGCCATCGTGTCCAGCACACCGAGCCGAGCCAGAAACTGATAGCCCTGATTGTCCATCGGTGCTTTCAGGTCGGCTTTTTTCATTTCCAGCCTGGTGGACTTGCTCCATTCACCACGGTCTAACGCTTCGATGGCGGCTTTGGCAACATCGCGTCCGATGGCTTCGGTTCGCTCGAAGGTGAACACCGGACGATTGTTTTTGGCATTGAGCGGATAGTCTTTGCCATCAAATCGAATGCGGTCGTTATTTTTGTTGTTGGTGTCGCCGATAATTTCCACTGCGCCGATGGCTCCATTGATGTACACGGCTGTGCCACCGTATTTCTTTTCAACGGTTTCCCGAATCGCGTGCGGAAAGTCCGAAGTCAACACGGTGTTGTCACTTTCCATGGATTCCGGATGCGTGTTCCAGTTCACCAACGTTGCGATGGTTTTGTTGTCTTTGACGCCGAGGAATTGCATCACGCGCAATTCTTCGTCAAAAAACTTCGGCGGTCGTCCGGTGGTGCGAGTCTGCATTCCTGCAATCGAAGGCGATTTCACCACATCCGTTTGGCCAAGTTTGATCTTCGCTGGTTGCAGCTTGGCAGCGGCTAGCGTGATGCTTTTGGCAACCTGGCGATCCACGAAACGCAGGTATTTGGGGTATTTGCCGTCTTTCAGCGGACCGTCTCCCCAGGCTCCAATGGTGTCCGGGCCTTCGTGGCTGTGCGTGCTGGCCAGCAGGATTTCCTGAATTCCCAGCTTGGGATCGAGTTGTTTTTGAATATGGCTGACGCCGTAATAGCCGCCGTCGGAATAGTAGCCAATGAAATCCACCGAAACGATGGCAATGCGCGTTGAGCCGTAATCCAGCACAATTGTCCGCGCCCACAGATCGTCGTGTTTGCCCGTCGCCAACCGCTTGTCGCCGAATCCCGCGAGGTAAATTCCGTCGTATTTGTTTTTCGAACTGGCGTCGAGTTCCGTGTTGCCCGGATCATCTTCCCAAGCTTCGCCGCCGTCCCAAGTTCCATTGCCATTTTGATCGGTGAACTTTTCGCCCCAGACGCCAGTTGAAGTCACGCCTCCATCCCAATCCGAATTCTGGCCAAACGGCGTAACGGCGATGGCTGCCGTTCCAACTTTCAACTCAGTTTTTAGCGGCTCAGCTTTCGGAGCTGAAGATGCGGCTTTATACCTGAGCACGAACGGCAACACTGTAAACATCACGACAAGCAATGCGATCCAACGTTTCATAATATTTTGGAAGGCTGCACCTAGGTGTAGCTTTGGAAATCCTTTGCGGGAGTTATTTTCGGCTGCCGAACACGTCTTTTAATATGCTGGTGATGCGTGCGGCGGGGTTTTTGCGAATCTTCTTTTCTTCTTCGCCAACCATGAAAAACAAACCATCGAGCGCTTTGCCGACGACGTAATCGTCAATGTCCAGAGATTGCATTTTGGCGAAAGGGATGTCTTTGAAGCGGGCGATCAGGTCTTTGTATTGCCGCGTTGCGCCAACGTCATCCATTGATCGAGAGATGATGGGCCGAAAGGCTGTGGTGATTCTGTCGGAGGTTTTGCCTTTGAAGTATTCGGTCGCGGCAGTGTCATTGCCGAACAAAATCTTGCGTGCATCGTCAAAACTCATTTGCTTGACGGCATCCACGAAGATTTTTCGAGCTTCGGGCGCGGCTTTTTCGGCGGCGCGGTTCATGCTCATGACGAATTCATCCACCATTTGACCTTGGCCAATGGCGCGCAAACCTTTGCCGACAGTGTTCAACTGTTTCGGCAGCAAAATCTTGATCGCGGCATTTTTAAAAAAACCATCCAGCCGCCCGGTTAAGTTGATGGCGTTGCCAGTTCCGATTTGCAGAGCTTCTTTCAGCCCGGCGATGATCTGGTTATCGCTCAAGCTGCGCTGGGCGAACGTTAACTTTGCCGTCGTCGCAAATGCGGCAACTGCTGCGGTCAACGACACGATGAATCGTCTTCTATCAGCCATCTTTATTCTCCAAGTATGTTTGAGTCTTCGTAGGGTGAAGCGAGATTCGCAAATCGTCCTTCGCCCGTCAAGCAAGCCGTCACGGATGGCTGAAATGTGCTGAGCCTGTCAACGGCTACATCTCCATGGTTTGGCGTTCGCGGCGAACGGGGGCTTTGGGCGCTTTTGATTCGAGCAAATCCTCGCGCACCTGACGCAACTCGGTTTCGGTTTCGGAAAGCTTGTCGAGCACTTCATCAACGGCGACGCGCAAATCCACTGTGGCGGCAACCAGTCGGAACAAGGCGACACTGATGATGCCGAATTCTGCCAATAACGCGAGGACAAAGAATTTGAAGAACAAGCAAAACTCCTGACTCCCATCGGTCTTGGGGGACGTTGGGGATAGCCGAATGGTGATGTCTCCGCCTTCTGAATTCAAAAGATGACGGCGATCAATTCTGATTGATAAGATTTTCAGTGCTTTGCTGCGAAAGAGTTAGCTTCGGTTGCCTTGCGGTAACTTGATTTAATGTGAGTCAGTCAAAGCTTGACACCTCACAGCCGAAGCTTGAGAATCCGCGCGTCTTTTTCTCCATAAGCAATCAGAGTTTCGTTCAAGAGGTCAGCAGATGCCCGAAATTGATTATGACTTGGCGCATTTCTTTGCGTGGGGTAGGGCGCAAGCTTATGCAGTGTTTGAGCGACGGATAAAAAACGATCCGTCGTTTGACCTGAACTGAGCTTTTTCCTAAATCAGGCTGGAATTCGTCGAAGGGGATCGCCGATCTCAAATGTTGTAGTCTTCAGTCACGACACCAGGAGAAAATCAATAATTCTAAGGAGGCATGCATGACTTCAGATCGCTTCGGCCATTCGATTTATTTGGTTCGGAAACGTGTTCTATCGGTGATCGGCGGGAAATTTGAAATCTTCGATCAGGAAGGGAACGTGGTGTTGTTTTCCAAAATGGCTGCCTTCAAGTTGAAAGAAGACATTCGGCTGTTTACCGATGATTCCATGACGACGGAACTGATTTCGATCAAAGCCAGGTCCATCATGGATTTTTCCGCCGCTTACGATGTTGTTGATACTGCCACCGGTCAAAAGATCGGCGCGTTGAAGCGTAAAGGCTGGAAATCCATGTTCCGCGACGAATGGATCATCATGGACGCTTATGACACCGAAGTCGGCGGGATTCAGGAAGAGAATGCCTTTCTGGCTTTTCTGCGAAGGTTTGTGACCAATCTGATTCCGCAAACGTATAACGTACAGATCGGCGGCACATCGGTCGCTGAATTCAAACAAAACTTCAACCCGTTCGTCACGAAATTAACGCTGGATTTTTCGCCTGACAGACACCAAAAGCTGGATCGCCGATTGGGCATTGCTGCCGGGGTGTTGCTGTGCGCGATTGAAGGCAAACAGGAAAACTAAATCTTTATGGCCAAGGAAAACTCACTCCGCCTGACCCCCGTTCAATGGCTGATCTGCATTATCGCAGTCATTGGGTTTGCTTTCGACACATATGAATTGTTGATGCTGCCGTTGATCGTTCGCCCCGCGCTGGAAAGTCTTGGCGGATTGAAATTTGGCACCCCGGAATTCACGCAATGGCGTGATTTGTTGTTTTATGTCCCGGCGGTTTGCGGAGGCATTTTCGGTTTGCTCGGCGGATATTTGACCGATCGGTTGGGGCGTCGACGCGTGCTGACGTGGAGCATTTTGCTGTATGCGTTTTCAGCTTTTGCCGCTGGATTTGCGACTTCGCTGCCGATGCTGCTGGTGTTTCGTTGCACGACCTTTGTCGGAGTTTGCGTTGAATTTGTCGCGGCGGTGGCTTGGCTGGCCGAACTGTTTAGTGATCCGAGGCAGCGTGAAAAAGTGTTGGGCTATACCCAGGCGTTTTCGTCGTTTGGCGGCGTAATGGTTAGCGGCGTGGCGTATCTGATTGGGCATTGGGGAGCGTCGCTTCCGGCGATTCGCGGAGGTCACGATAGCTGGAGGTATTTGCTGATTTCCGGATTGATCCCGGCCATTCCGTTGATTGTCATTCGTCCTTTCCTGCCGGAATCTCCGGTGTGGGCGCAAAAGAAAGCCGCTGGCACATTGAAACGGCCCAGCATTGCCGAACTATTCCAGCCCGCATATCGCCGCACAACAATTGTCACTGCGTTGATGTTTGCGTGCAGCCTGGGCGTCGCTTTCGGAGCGATTCAGCAGATTCCGCAGATCGTGCCGGGCTTGGTCAAATTTGATGCTCCGACACAGCCGGCATCAATTTCCGCAACGCCTGCTCAACCGGGAACGGCTGCTGTCACTGCGCCCGCAGCGGCGCCCAGACCTGATCCCGCGGAAATTCAACGTCGGCAGAGAATTGTTTCGACGACGGCCGCAAGCGTGCAAAGCTGGCAGGAAATTGGCGGTTTGGTTGGGCGATTCGCTCTGGCAATTTTGGCGTTGATTATCATCAGCCGCCGCTGGTTGATTCGTGTGTTCCAGATTCCGGGATTGATCGTGGTTCCGCTGGTGTTCCTGTTTCCGGCGGTCAGCAATTTGGAAGCACTGAAGTGGGGAATTTTCTTCGCTGGATTTTTCACCGTCGCGCAATTGAGTTTTTGGGGAAATTACCTGCCGCGCGTTTATCCGACGCATTTGCGTGGAACGGGCGAAAGCTTCGCGGCGAACATTGGCGGTCGAATGATTGGAACAGCAGCGGCTCTGTTGACGACGCAAGTCACCAAGTTGATGCCCGCCGGAGCTCCGACGACACGGCTGGCGTATGCGGCTGCGACGGTTGCGGCGGTGATTTATGCGCTTGGATTGGCGTTGAGCTTTTTCCTGCCGGAACCGCAAAAAGAGGAGTTGCCGGAATAGTTCCGAAGGATTTAGGATTGCACGAAGTCCGAACCCTCTTTGGACTCGAGTACAACAATTCATTTTCAGGAGTTCGACAAAGACGATGAAGAGACAACTTTCGATTTTGGTAGTGTTGCTGGCGATTGCTGGTTTGATTTCATTGGCCGTTTCGGCGCAAACGAAAAAAGCTCCGGCGAAAAAGGCTCCCGCTGGAAAAGCTGCGGGCAAAGGTGTGGACGTTGCTGCGATTTGGAAACAGTATTGTCAAAAATGCCATGCCGCTGATGGCAAAGGCATTGAAAGTTTGGAGCCACCCGATATGACTACCGAAGCCTGGCAAGCAAAGGTGACTGATAAAGAAATCACCGATGTGATCAATGATGGTAAAAACATCATGCCCGGGTTCAAAGATTCACTGAAACCGGCGGAAGTCGCTGCCTTGGTGAAGCATGTTCGGACTTTAGGTCCGGCGAAGGCCGAAAAGAAGTAATCAACGTTCACTCGCAAGGCGGCAAACGCAAAGCGGCGCAGTTTTGGCTGGATTCATCCTGCCAAAACTGCGCCGCAGATTTTTTAAGAGAGTCAATTGCCTTTGTGTTTGTCCGGGCTACACGTTCGAGTTGGTTCTTCGCCCAAGTTGTACGATTTTCTGATTCGGGTTGTGCAAAGCCCTTTGACCGGAATTAAGTGACTGACGGCACAGACCTCAATGTTGAACTGCTTTCTGGCTGCCGGTTCAGGCTTGGGAGTCGGTGTTGAAACCGGCTGCTCTTTTTTCGCCACGACTTTGGGCGTAGGTGTTGATTTGGCTTTGACCGCTGGTTTCGCAGGAGTTTTTGCTGACTTGGCCGCTGCCAGTTTTTGAGGTGTCGGAGTCGGCACTATCCTGGGTCTGGTGTTGCGTGCATCAGTTGCTGATTTGGCTGCCGCATTGGCAGCAGGTTTTGCCGCAGGCGCTTTGGGTTGAGCGGGCTGCGGTTGTTTGGACGTCGCAGTCATTGGCCAGGGAGTTGGACCAACTGTTCCGTTGGAATACTTGAGCGAAGGCTGCTGCGTTGGTTGTTTTCCTCCGGTTTGTGCCCCGCCTTGAGCCGGATTGGCTAGGGGAACTTGCCACGGTGTTGCTCGTGGCGCGGCAGTCGAAGCCGCTCCTTTTGAACCGCTTGCCGGTGAACTTCTTTGGGCTGATTGAGCATTGGCCGGAATCGCGGCTGGCGTTGGAGTTGGTTTGGAAGAAATGACTCCCATAATCGCGTCACCAGCGCGGCGGAAAATTGAGCGGTTGTCAGGCGTGGGCGCAGGCTGGCTTAGCGTCACCTTTCCTTGGGCTTCCGGCGAAGTAGGAATCATGCGATCCGCCGGACTTTGGCTGTACGGTGTGTTGCCTGTCGGCGGAGGATATGCTGTTGCCGATCTGCTGCCCGGAGCTTCAATGGAAGCTGTTTGACCGTAAACCTGCCCGAAAGGCGGTTGCGTCAGTGAAGGCGTAGCGGTGACCGGCGGCGGAGTCAGGGCGACTGCTTCGCCCGTTTGGGTGCCGGTCAGGAAAATTTCTCGCTTGGCGCCTGGCGTATCAATCTTCGCCGCTTCGCCAAGCGGGCTGACGTATTGAGTCACTAAACCGGTTGTCGGCACTTCAAAATCGCCGCCGAGTTCCGGTCTGAGCGCCAGCGCGTGCGCCATAAAATCTCCCCAAACAAGCGCCGCAGTTGTTCCTCCAGTCACTGCAAAATCCGAGTTATCGTCGAAACCAATCCACACCACACAAACCAGATTGGGCGAGTATCCGGCAAACCATCCATCACGAGAAGTGCCTGTTTTTCCAGCCACCGGGCTGTTGATGCCAAATTGTTTGACTCGCGTTCCGGTTCCGTAAGCCAGCACATCCTGCAAGATCGAAGTCATGATGTAAGAAACCTGCGGACTCATCACATCGCTAACTTCCGGTTGTTTCTCAAACAGAACCGAGCCTTCTTTAGTCGTCAGCCGCCTGATGGCGATCGGCGCGGCGCGTTTTCCCTGGTTGGAAAATGGCGTGTACGCTGAAGCCATTTGCAACGGCGTCGCTTCAGAAGTGCCGAGCGCGGATGCGGGAACCGCCAACACTTTGGGCAGGCCAGCGCGTTCGGCGAAAGTCGCGACTTGTGTGAAGCCGACTCGTTCAGCGACCTCGACGGTAATCACGTTTTTGGACTTGGCCAGCGCCTCACGAGCGGACATGGTGCGCAGCTCGTAACTGTCCCGGAAGTTGTCCGGCGCGTAATACCTGCCGTCATATTCAAAACTGCGCGGTTCATCCCGGAATACCGAAGCCGCTGTGATGCGGCGGCTGGAATCGGCTTCGCTCAAACCAGCGGCATAAACAAATGGTTTGAATACTGAACCCGGCTGGCGTTTGGCGTCTGTGGCTCGGTTGAGCTGGCTTCGAGCGTAATCGCGTCCGCCGATCATCGCTAGAATGTCGCCTGTCTTGGAATTCAATGCGACCAGCGCGATTTGCAACCCGTTCGTGGTACCACGTTTTGCCATCACCTGCTTGTCAATTTCCGGCAAGTTTCGTTGCACGGCACTATAAGCCGCACGCTGTAATTCCAGATCAATTGTCGTGTACACACGCAACGCACGCATGGACTGGTTGTCATCACCATATTGAGTGTCCAACTGGCGCATCACGTAATCCACGAAATATGGAGCATCGGTTGCATCTGTTCCGCCTTTGCCGATTACACCCAGTGGCTGGGCTTTGGCGCTGGCAGCGTCGGCAGGCTTGATCTTGCCTTGTTCGACCATCAGGTCGAGCACTGTGGTCCGGCGGTCTTTGGCCCGGGTTTCATGTGAATACGGGGAGTAAAAGTTTGGGCTGCGAATGATTCCGGCCAGCAAGGCCGATTCCGGCAACGTCAGATAAGAAACATCTTTGCCGAAATAAGCGCGAGCCGCTTCTCCGAATCCGTTGATGGAAAAACCGCCGCGTTGTCCCAGGTAAATCTGGTTGCAGTACAGCGCTAAAATCTGCTCTTTGCTTAGCTTACGTTCCAGGATCAGGGACATATAAGCTTCAGAAATTTTGCGCTTCCAGGTGCGTTCCGGCGTCAGAAAAAAGCTTTTGACCAACTGTTGAGTGATCGTGCTTCCGCCTTCAGTAATTTCTCCGGCTTCATAATTTCGGCTAAATGCGCGCACGATGCCGCGCAAACTGATGCCCGAATGGTCGAAGAAGGTGCGGTCTTCAGTGGCGACGATGGCATCCACCAAAGACCTAGGCAGGTCTTTGTACTCAATGTTTTTGCGCTTTTCGCGTTCCTGATTGATGGTCGAGGATATCTTCTCCGGCTCAACTTGTGCTATTGGCAGGCTTTGTTGCTTGTCCAAATCGGTTAAGGCGCGAATACCGGTTGGGCCGAACTCCACACGCAGAGAGGGAAATACTTTTGTGGTGTTGATTGTCGCTTCGGAACTGGGAGCGATATCAATTGCGTTAGCCAACACTGTGTATCTTCCGCGCTGGTCGTTGGTGTTAAGAGGTTGCTGGACATAACCGACGCCTTGCAGGTATCGAATCAGGTCGGCTTGGCGAAGCGGACTGTTGAGATGCAACGTCAGCGGGGCGGCGTAAATACCCGACGAACGCTCGAAGATTTTACCTTGGAGACCTTTATCAATAATCGCCGAGTATTTCTGGTAGTAATAAGCAAGGATCGGGCCGACGATCAATCCGACAAGCACCAGCAAGACAAGATAGGTCTTTAATCTGCTGCGCCTGCGACGTTTGGGCGCAGCTTCAAACAACACCGGCTGGTGTTGACCTAGATCCATGTCATGTTCGTCGTCGAAATCAACTTTTCGCTTTTTTCCCATTGTGCAACAGATTTAGGCAGTGAAAGGCGGCGCACTAACCAAAGCAATTATGCCGATTCTGACAGGTGAGTCAATTCGGTGCCTTGCGCCAACTTGTTCCAGGCAGCAGAGTTTTGCTTGTTCACGGTTTTTTTTGCTCCACGTTTCCAAAAATGTATTCGCCTTCAGTGGATATTGCTCAACAAGAATGAATATCAGATTGGGATTCCTGAACTCCTCCGGAGAAAACCGTTTAACAGCCAGCACTTTGCTTGACTATCAAGTTTCAGCGGTTACTATAACTTATCGTCTCATCTGGATTTGAGATTCAGTTTTACACAAATCAAAGGAGTCATCGGTGAACAACGTACTCAAGAAATTTTCGCTTTCTGCTTTGGTGGCGTTGGCAATTTGCGCAGCTTTAATTGCGCCCAGTTTCGTGAAGGCTCAGGAAGGCGCAATGGCGCGCCGGATTTCCGACGATTATCGGAAAGCAGCTGAAATCATCAGCAAGAATCACTTTGCCGATAGCGACGAAGAAACACTGAGCAAGTACGCGATCAGCGGAATGCTGAAAACTCTGGATCCGCATTCTGACTACCTTGACCCCAAATCCTTCAAAGAATTCAACGAGAAACAGCATAACCAATACTTTGGCATCGGCGCTTTGATTGGCACGCGTCACAAGGTGACTTATGTGCTGGAACCATTCAAAGGTAGCCCGGCTTCGCGCGCGGGGTTGCGTTACGGCGATCAAATTGTGAGTGTTGATGATAAGGACACTTCGACCTGGAGTTCCGACAAAGTTCGCCAGATGTTGTTGGGCGAACGCGGCACTCAACTGAATCTTTCGGTTAGGCGATTGGGCGTTGCTGAGCCCATCAAAATGACGATTACCCGCGATGGCATTCCGCGTCCGTCCATTCCAGTAGTGTTCATGGTTCGCCCTGGAATTGGTTACGTTGGGATGACTGCCGGATTCCAATCCACGACTGCTCGTGAATTGGCGGTAGCGATGGCAAATTTGCGAGAGCAGGGAGCCGAAAGCTTCATTCTGGACTTGCGCGGCAATGGCGGAGGGTATCTGGATCAGGGCGTCCGAGTGTGCGACCAGTTGCTACAACGCGGCCAGAAAATCGTCACTCAAAAAGGTCGTCCTTCGTTGGGATTTGACGAAGAATATTTTGTCCGAATCGGCGCTTCGGAAAACTTCCCTCTGGTGATGTTGGTAGATCGCCAAACTGCTTCAGCATCTGAAATCGTTGCCGGAGCCATTCAGGATCACGACCGCGGTTTGATCGTTGGCGAGCAAAGTTTCGGCAAAGGTTTGGTGCAACGGATTTTCCCGCTGGTCAATAATGGCGGATTGATTCTGACTATTGCGCACTATTACACGCCCAGCGGCCGATTGATCCAGCGCGATTATTCGAATGGATCGATGTTCGAATACTACTTCCGCCGCAATGGTGGCGACACAACGGCCACGCCGAAACGTTCCGACGAACGCCAGACAGACCTTGGCCGCACGGTTTATGGTGGTGGCGGCATTGAACCGGACGTTAAACTGGAAAGCTCCGAATACATGACTCCGGCGCAGGTTCGGCTGAGTCACGGAATCTTCCTCTTTGCACGTGATCTGGTAGCAGGACAAATTTCCATTGCGCCAAACTTCAAAGTCAACGGGTTGGAATATGACCACAAATTGAAACCAACCGAGTTTGTGATTACGGACGAAATTCTGAAAGCGCAGAAGGAATTTTTGACCAAGTTTTACAAAGACAATCCGGAATATGGCGTAACGGCAGCAGCGATCGAAGAAAACGCAAAATGGCTGCATCGCCAGCTTCGGTATGAAGTGCTGACGGCTGCGTATGGAACCGACCGCGCTCAGCAGGGCATCGCCGATTGGGATGTCATCTTGCAAAAAGGCATCAGCGAGATGCCGAACGCGGCGGATTTGGCGCAACGTTCCTGGAAGCGCAATTCGGCGACCTCGCGACCCGGCGAAAAATAAGGCCTCTTCAGTTTGCAGTTACAACCAATGATCCATTTGGGCGGCTGAGGCATTTTCAGCCGCCCAAACTTTTTTCGGAGTTCATCCATGCAGATCGTAGACACTCATCAGCACTTGTGGGATTTGGACAAGCTGCCGTATTCCTGGACAGCCAATCAGCCCAAACTGAATCGCAGCTTTCGGATGAGCGATTATCTGGAAGCGACCCAGGGAATCGATGTCGTCAAATCCGTGTTTGTCGAAGCCGACATTGACGAAGCTTTTATCCCGGATGAAACGCGTTATGTGTTGGAATCGAGCGAGCGCGACGATAATCCACTTTCTGGTGTCGTAGCTTCCGCGCGGCCTGAATACGACAATTTCCGCGAATCCATTCGCGAGTTTGTCACGCATCCAAATTTCAAAGGCATTCGCCGCTTGCTGCAATCGGAACCGGACGAACTTTCCACCACAACGACCTTCCGGGAAAACATTCGCTCGCTGGCGGAGCACGGCTTGTCGTTCGACATTTGCATTCGCGACCATCAGTTGCCAGTGGCGATTGAACTTATCAAAGCCTGCCCTGAAGTTAGTTTCATTCTCGATCATTGCGGCAATCCCGACATCAAAAACCGTAACTATGACGTTTGGCGCGAACGCATCGCGGAAATCGCCAGCTTGCCCAATGTGGCCATCAAAGTTTCAGGCATTGTCGTCAACACCGACATCGAGAATTGGACAGTGGAAGATTTGCGCCTATCAGTGGAACACGTCATCGCCAGCTTCGGTTGGGATCGTGTGATGTTTGGTAGCGACTGGCCGGTTTGCACTCTGGCCGCGAGTTACCGGCAATGGTTCGACGCCCTGAATTTTCTGGTGAAAGACTCCAGCGAAGAGAATAGGCGAAAACTGTTCAAAGAAAACGCCGAGCGCGTCTATCGGCTTAGCTAAATCAACGGACAAAATTTTGAGACAGGATTTACAAGATTCAGCAAGATGGCAACTTCGCTCAACTGGCGGTTAATCTTGTAAATCCTGTCAACCAATTCATCACAGCTTCTGTGATTTCCATTTGCCTTGTTTGAATACCACGATGGCAATAATTGCCAGCACTGATTCCGCGATGGTTGTCGCCAGAAAGACGCCTTTGGCTTCCAGTCCGGATTTCATCGCCAGCCAATATGCCAGCGGCATTTGCAGCATCCAGAAGCACACCACATTCATCGCCAGCGGCGTGTAGGTGTCGCCAGCGCCGTTGAACGACGCCGACAGCACCATTCCATAGCCGTAAAAAATGTAGCCGAAGCCGATGTACCGCAGCGCATCTACTCCGAATGAAATCACCGTTTCATCGTGGGCGAAGTTGCGCACCAGGAATTCGGGGAACACCGTGTAAAGCACTGTCACTCCAGCCATGAAAATCGCGTTGCTGTGGCAGGTTAGCCAGACGGATTTTTCCGCGCGATCCGGTTTTTTCGCTCCCAGATTTTGCCCCACCAGCGTCGCCGCTGCGTTGCTCATTCCCCAGGCTGGCAGAATCGTGACGATGATGATGCGAATGGCGACGGTGTATCCAGCCTGTGCGGCGCTACCGAATTTGCCCACCAGACTCATCAACACCATCCACGCCGAAGTGGCAATCAGCATTTGGAACATTCCGCCGACTGAAATTTTCAGCAAGGTCCACATCAACTCAAAATCCGGTTTGAACAACCGGCTGAATTGCAGCGGCACTCGACTGTGCCCGCCGCTTAACCGAGAAAGTTGATAGCACACGGCGATGCCTCGCCCGATGGTTGTCGCAATCGCCGAACCGGTCACTCCAAGTTTTGGAAACGGCCCCAGGCCAAAAATCAAAACCGGGTCGAGCACCAGATTGATAATGTTGCCGACCCATAGCGAGCGCATGGCAATCGCGGCATTTCCCGCGCCGCGAAAGATGGCGTTGATCAGGAAGATCAGCATGATGACCACGTTTGCGCCAAAGATAACCGTGGCGTAGCCGGAACCCGCTTCGGTGACTGCGGTTTCCGCGTTCATCAGGGCAAAGAACTGGCGATGAAACAAAACTCCAGCCAAGGCAATCGGGATCGAAACCAGAATGCCCAGCAAAATGGATTGTTCAGCGACGCGCGCAGCTTCGTCCGGGTCATTTTCGCCAATGCGCCGCGCCACCATCGCTGTTGTGCCCATGCTCAACCCCATCGCGACGGTGAAGACAATCGTCAGCAAGGATTCGGTAATGCCGATGGCGGCGGTTTGATCCTTGCCAAGTTTGCCGACCCAAAAAATGTTGACGATGCCGAACAGTGATTCCATTGCCATTTCCAGCACCATCGGCACGGACAGCAAAAAGATCGCGCGACCGATGCTGCCTTCGGTGAAGTTTTGTTCCGATCCCGCGACCGCTTCACGCAAAGTTGCCCAGAATCCATGATGGGTAGCTGTTTCAGGCGAAGCTTGTTCGATCTGTTCTTTCATAAGCGGAAATTCTCTCGAATAAAAAGTTACGGCAACCGTTGCTGGTTGCCGTAACTCGCATTTCATTTTGGCAAATCCGTTACAACATTAAGTTGGAAATCCCTCTGCGGCCATCACGCGTTGCGCTTGTTCAAAATGACGTCGTTCGTGCGCGACGATGATGCGTGCTGCATCAAGCAGATTGTAAACAACGACACTTGCAAAAGGAGAAGTGACAATGATTTTGTCGGCTTGAACGTGCTCAATCGCCCTGAACTTTCGACAGACTTCCTGTTGAATCGAAGCAAATTGAATAAGAACGTTTGGATCAAGCTTGCTCGTTGACGGTGTGGAAGCGCGAGGCGCTTTGACCTTTTGCTTTCCTTGCGGAGACACAGCATTCAGCAACAATCGTCCCATCAGGCCGGGCAACACCGGCATTCGTTCGAGGAAGCTGGATTGTTTTGTTCCTGCAATGATCGGATCAAACACCGAAAGCATTTCCTTGTTGGCGGCAATCAAATGATCCAGGCATTGCGCCACGCTCCATTTGTCAGCGCTCGGTTTCCAGTTCAACTGATCTACGTTCAAATTGCCAAACGTAGATTGCACGTCGCGCGCAATTGCCTCTGCTTCGGTCAGTAATTCAGGTAAGGATAGATCAAGTTTCATGTGGATTCCCTCCAGACAAAAACTTACTCAGATTTTTTCAAAGTTCGCGTACCGGATAGCGCGATGCTCGGTGACGGAATTGTTGGCCGCTCCAAACGATTCTTTGACTTGATTGAAATCGCGCACGTCCAAGGCTTCTTTCAAATATTGCAGCTCTTCAATCAGAACGCCCACCGCGGTGGAAATGTTCTGTTGGTTTGTCAGGCAGATATCGCGCCAGACGCTCCAACTGCTGCCGCCTAATCGAGTCATGTCTCGCCAACCTGTCGCCGCCAGTTGTTGAGCCAGTGCACGATTGGCCACTTCGCCGTCGTGTTGCGCGCCGAGCAGAGTTGAAAGCGCGGTTGCTGTCAGTTGAGGCAAATGACTGATCAACGCCACCGCTGCATCGTGCTCCGCTGGTTCCGCGACCAGCAACCGAGCGCCAATGGATTCCACGATAGCTTTTAACCGATTGAGCTGTATTTCGTCAGTCGAACCATCGGGCGTCAATGCGTAAGTTGCCCGGTCGAACAAATCCGCGCGGGCATATTCGACGCCAGTGTTTTCACTGCCCGCCATCGGATGACCGCCGATGAAATGCACTCCCGCCGGAACGGATTCGCACGCAGCGCGACAGATTTCTGCTTTGGTGCTGCCTGCGTCGGTAATCAACGCGCCGGGTTTGGCCAGCCGCGCTTTGGTCCGCAAAAAATCAATGATGCCTCCGATGGGGGCGGCCAGATAAATCAAATCTGCTTCGCATTGTTCGTCACGATCAAAACTTTCTTCCAGCGCATCGGCGACGCCTCGTTCCACCGCCAGCTTGGGTGACCGCGAACCTCCGCAAACGGTAATGCGTCCGGTAAAACCGGCTCGGCGTAGCGCCAGCGCAAACGACCCGCCCAGCAAGCCGCAACCTACGATAACCACGTGTTTGAAGTCGAGCATCATTTATTGGAACGGACCATACTTATGGCCGGGGTGCATTGCAAAAATGGCATTATCCTTGGCAAGAAACGAAACGTCATTTCTATTTCAACCACCTACTCAGAGGACTAAACCACAACAACCTCGCTCAGCATTGAGCGCAAATCTTTTTAGGAGAACTGACCTATGAACCTGAAAAACACTTTGATTCTTTGTCTGCTGACCGCGCTGCTGACAGTTGCTCAAGCGCAAACGACCAAGGAAACGAACATACCTGAAACTCCCGCCGGTCGAATGGCCGCCGCTTATATCAAAGCTTTCAACACCGGCGACCCCAAGGAGCTGATTGAATTTATGAAGAAGAACGACGGTCGCTCAAACAATGAAGGCCCTGGGCCAAAGATTGCCAAGGCGCTTATGGACGAACTTGGCAAATTGAGCGTCGCGGAAATCACTTGGTCAAAAGACAATCAGGTGACAGTCGCACTGAAGGCCGAGAGCGGGAAGAAAATCCTGCTCGACTGTTATGTCGAGTCAGTTCCGCCACACAAAATCAACCAGTTCCGTTTCGAGCTTATCAAGGACTGACGACTCAGAATTGCCGCTCCACCGCCGAAGCGATGACGCGCATTTGGCCAGTCAATTTGTTGAATTGATCCAGGCCTAGCGATTGCGCTCCGTCGCAAAGCGCGTGATCCGGATCGTGATGAACCTCGATCAACAAACCATCTGCTCCGGCTGCGACCGCTGCGCGAGCCATCGGCGGAACTTTGTCCCGGCGACCTGTGGCTCGGCTTGGATCAACGATGACCGGCAGATGCGACAGTTTTTTGATCAGCGGAATCGCCGAAATATCCAGTGTGTGACGTGTGTAGGTTTCAAAAGTTTTGATGCCGCGCTCACAAATGATGATTTGCTGATTTCCGCAACGCATCAGATAGTCGGCGGACAATAACGTGTCTTCGATGGTTGAAGACGTGCCGCGCCGCAACACCAGAGGCTTGTCCAGCTTGGCCAGTTCTTTCAGCAATGCGTAATTTTGCATGTTGCGTTCGGAGATTTGAATGAGATCAACATACCGGTCAAAGAGCGGCAATTGAGCCAAATCGGTAATTGTCGAAAAAGTCAGCATTGAATTCCGTTCGGCGGTTTCACTGAGAAGCTTCAAGCCCTCTTCTCCCAAGCCCTGAAACCCATAAGGATCGTTGCTTGACCTGAAAGCCGAAGCGCGCAGCACTCGCACGCCTTGATTGCCGAGCGCTGCGGCGATGGTTTCAATCTGTTCCCGGCTTTCGACGACGCTGGGGCCGGCGATTATGACCACTTGTTCGCCGCCAATGACGACATCTTTGACTTTGATTTGCGAGCCTTCGGGTTTGAACGCACGCGCCGCGAGTTTGTATGGACTGCTGACACGGACGACTTTATTGACGCCTTCCAGCAATTCCAGTTCGCGCACGTCGGCAATGCGTGATCCCACCGCTCCCAGAATGGTGTACCGCGAACCGGTCGAGCGGTGAATGTCGAATCCTAAGTTGACCAGACGATCCACGACGTGAACGATCTGTTCTTCCGCCGCGTTTTCTTCCATGACGATAATCATATCTAGTAATTGATAATTGATAGTTGATAATTGGCAATTGATAGCTTGTAGCTCGGTGGTGAGCTGATTCCATGAACTAAATCAGTGAGCTGGTTCAGTGAACTGATTCAATGAACTGGTTCATCGTTATCAATTGTCAATTTTCAATTATCAATTACCGCCTTCCTCCTGGTTGCTGGCATGAATGCGCTCAATGCGCCGAGCTTCGTCAATCACGCGCTCGAACAAACGGCGAATCGCTTCGGCGTCGAGCGGGCCGGTGTTGGCATTGGTGACATTCGCGATGACCTGGGCTTCGCGGCTGGGCGAATAGATTTCCAACCCGAGCCGTTTTTTGATGTGGCCGATTTCAATTGCGCATTGAGTTCGTTCATTGAACAGCTTCACCAGTTGCAGGTCAATTTCGTCAATTCGCTGACGCCAGCCACTCATTTCCTGTTTTGCTTGTTCATTGATGTCGCCACTCATCCCTTTAACTCCTTGGCCAGTTGCGCCACCTTCTGGACAAGCTGCGGCGAATCCAAATTGTTCTCAATCTCCAACACCAAACGGCTACCAACGACCGCCGCATCGGCGTACCCGCAAACTTCCCGAACCTGTTCGGGTGTGGAAATGCCAAAACCAACGGCGACGGGCAGCGAAGTGTGTTGTTTGACTCGTTCGACCAAGCCGCCGACTGCCATTGAAATGCTTTCGCGGACGCCCGTCACTCCGGTACGCGCGACGACATATACGAACCCTGTAGTCTGCTGGCAAATCAGTTCGATGCGTTCATCGGTCGACGTGGGCGCGATCAGAAAAATCGTGTCTACTTCGGCGGCTCGCATTTCCGCGACGAAGTTTTCGGCTTCTTCCGGAATTAAATCGGTAATCAGCACGCCATCTACACCGGCGGCTTTTAACTTTTTGCCAGCGTCCTGTTTGGCGAATTGCATCAGCGGATTGAAATACGTGAACAGCACAATGGGAACTTCGCAGCTTTGTCGAATGCGTTCGACCAGCGACAGAACTTCTGCGACTCCAACCGGATTTATCAACGCTCGTTCAGAAGCTCTTTGAATCACTGGCCCGTCCGCCATCGGGTCAGAGAAAGGAACTCCGAGTTCGATTACATCCGCGCCTGCTTCGGCCAGCGCCAAAACCAGTTGTTCGGTTGTTTTCAGATCAGGATCGCCAGCAGTGATGTAGGGAATGAAGCCTTTGCGATTTTCGGCTTTAAGCTGTTCAAACTTTTGAGAGATTCTTGTCATTGAAAACCCAAAGACAAAAAATCAAAAATGACTGGGTTGCCATGTTTGATATTTGCCTTTCGCCTTTTGATTTCTATTTTTTGCCTTTGTAAGTTACGCGCCAGATTTTTTTGCCACCGTCGTCTACCACCAACAGCGAGCCATCTTTGATCATCGTCAAGCCGACAGGGCGCCCCCAGACTTCCGGTCCCGCTTCGTCTGGAACCCAACCGGTCAGGAAGTTTTCGTAACCACCTTCGGGTTTCCCTTTTTCAAATGGGATGCGGATGACTTTGTACCCGCTGCGATTTTTGCGGTTCCACGAACCATGCAACGCGACAAAGGCGTCGTTGCGGTATTCCGCCGGGAACATTGTGCCAGTGTAGAACACAATGCCGAGCGCAGCCGAATGTGGTTCGATCAGCACATCGGGAACAATCGCTCGTTTGACCAAATCCATCCGCGGATTTTTGACGCGCGGGTCAACGTTGCTGCCCATGTACGAATCCGGCCAGCCGTAAAAACCACCTTCTTTGACCGAAGTCGCGTACTCCGGAACCAGATCGTCGCCCAGCAAGTCGCGTTCGTTGACCGCTGTCCACAACTGACCGGTAACTGGATTCCAAGCCAATCCGACTGGATTGCGAATGCCGAAGGCGAAGATGCGATGGCCGGTTCCGTCGGGGTTGTATTCGCTGATTGCGGCGCGGATTTCCGGTTCGCCTTCGTTGACGTTGGATTGCGAACCGACGGAAACATACATCTTTTTCCCGTCTTTGCTGAATAGCACGTCGCGGGTGGAATGGCCGCCAGTGGGAATTGTCGCCAGCTTTTCAGGCTCGCCTTCCAATTTGGTCTGGCCGATTTGATATTTGAACCGGACGATGGAATCGGTGTTGCCGACGTAAAAGTAGGTTTCGGTTCCGACTTTCTGAATCGCCATTCCGAAAGGGCGATTCACCGCCGTGGTGAATGTGAACCGCTCTTTGGCGTTATCAATCTTTCCATCTTTGTTCAGGTCGCGGAGCACATAAATAGTGTTGGCTTGCCAGTCAGCTAAAAACAGATCGCCATTCGGGCCTTCTTTGACCCAGCGTGGAATTTTGTAATCGCCTTCGCTGAACACTTCGACGTTGAATCCGGCAGGAACTTCGAGTTTCGCGCCATTCGGCTGCGCCGCGATTTTCGGCGGATTGCGAACGGACTCCGTGGCAAACGGCTTCGGCAACCCGTCGGTTGTGTACACGATGCGTTTGGGTTTGGATTGTTTCCCCGCAGGGGCTTTGGCTTCGCTCCTGGTTTGCGCAAACGAAGGCATTGCCAATGCGGCCAGAGCAACAACAGACAGAAGTGCAAAAGACTTACGAGTCATCAGTATCTTCTCCTTGAGGTGGTCGCTTGTGATTTGTGGTAGCCGTTGCGGTAAAAGCGATTGTCAAAGATGTGCGGCTTTGGCGCAAGTCTTCACGCGAAAAAGACCCCCCTAAACATAACGCCCACACAACCTGTGCAAAGATGGAAAAGAAAAACCCGGCTAACATAGCAGTCAGCCGGGTGAAAAGTTTCAATTCAGTTTTCTGTGTTTAGAAAGTGAATCGTCCGCCAAGTTGCACCGCGCGCGGGCCACCTGATCCGAAGACCTGGCCGGCACGGCTGGTGGGTTGGCCAAAGTTAGCAGTGTTGCTCAAGTTGAAGCTGTAGCCGCCCAAATTGGCAACGTTGAAGACGTTGAACACTTCGCCAAAGATGGCAAAGGTGAGACGATCTTTCACGACGAACTTCTTGGTCACGCGCACGTCCTGTGAGCTGAACCAGTCACCGAAGCCATAACTGGCAGGAAGAGCGATTGCCGCAATCGTGCGGCCCAGCGCGTCTTTTTTGCCAGCATACGTGGTGTTCCAGTTGGCAACAGCGGCTGCCAATTCCTGTTTGCCGCAACCACGGTTGAAGCAGTTGAAGTCCACACCCGGAATCGGTTCAGAGCCAGAGCCATCGCCGTCCAGATCAACGTTGTTGATGGAAGGCATCAGCGGGCCACGGCTTCCCATGGAAGAGATGACGCCAACCTGGAAGCCCCACGGCAATTCGATCAACCCGGACACGTTCAGCGAATGACGACCGCCTTGCGGCCCCCAGGTCGAATTCCATTTGTCCAGGTTCGCGATGCCGTTGTAGCCGTGAATGTTGGTCAACGCATACGAAGCTGTAAACAGGTAACGTTTGCTGAATCGCTTGTCGAGTTTGACCAGCAATCCGTTGTAAACCTGACGTCCCGCCGGAGTCCAGAAGGTGATGGACCCATTTGAACACTGAGCGTTAACGTCAGCGCTCTGGGCGGCGCTGGTGCAGCGCGGAATGACTGGTGATTGCACACCGTTGATGTAGCGGTTGTAGCGGTTGTAGTCCAACGCACCGAGCAACGTGTTCACGAAAACGCGGCGCACGAAATCCACATTGATCACCATGTCATGGCCCAAATCGCGTTGGAGTCCGATGTTCATGTGGTAGGAACGTTGCACTGGGTATTCCAGCGGATACAGGTTTGAACCCGATTTGCCGACTTGAATGCCGCGAACAGCAAGATCAAAAGTCGATCTGGTCAATCGCTGTGTGACGGCGGCAATCTGCGCATTGTAAATCTGCATGAACTGGCCAACGGTCATGTTGGTCAATTGGCCGGAAGCCGGCAGCGCGGCTCCGACAGCAACCGGCTGGCCGGTGATCAGATTCAGAATGCCTGGGAAAATGTTTGTGAATGCGGTGTGCGGAACTTGCTGACGGCCATTGCCCAAGGGGCCGATGTAACCGCGCTCTTCCAATCGCCGCCACAATTGTTCCGTGTCCCAATAAACGCCCGCGCCGCCGCGAACGACAGTCTTGTTGTCTTTGCCCAAATTCCAGGCGAAGCCAAGCGCAGGCGAGAAATTGTTGTAATTGTTTTTGGTCGCGCTCAGGTCGTTGCCGTAAAGCGGAGCCAGGTACTTCGGTTTGTCCAGATCACGATTGACCAGCGTGCTTTCAAAGTTCCAGGCCAGACCGTAATTCAAGGTGAAGTTCGGCTTCATCTTCCAGGTGTCCTGGCCGTAAAAACGCATGCGTTGATTCACTTTCGCTTTATTAACGTTGTACGGCGGAGGCTGGCTTGGATCGCCTACACCGACGACTGCTCCGGCGAAAGGAAGATTCAACAGATCCTGGCCGGTTTTGATCGTGGAAGGCAGATTCGGGAACAACGCTGCAAATACGGGAGCCGGAACCAGCGGTTTCACAGTCTGATTGATGAAATCAGGCGAGAAACCAACGGTGCACGCCGGGTCGCAATAACCCCAGAAGCCTGTGCCCGGCGCATATTCGATTTCCGTGCCGAACCGCATACGGTGCGAGCCTTTTTGCAGGGTCAGCGTGTCCAGGAAGGTGAAACGTCGCAGGTCGCGGCCTTGCGTTGCGTTGGACGTGTTTCCAACCGTGACGTTCGTGCCGTTGATCTGAAGTTGCGGGAAATTCAAGCCAATGCAATCCGGGCAAACTTCGCTATTCGGGAACAGATTGCGGTTCTGCCAATAGGTGTAATTGAAGCGGAAGTCGTTGACGATCGTCGGCGTCAACGTCGAGGTGATGCCAAGAACTCCCTGGTCAGAGAAATTTTTGTTCCGCAGCCAGTTCGACGGCAACACGGCTCCGCCGTTCGGGCCAAAGCCCTGGTTTTGATCGTGTGAATAACGCAGGAACGCGTTGTGTTTGTCGGTCACTTTCCAGTCTACGCGCGTGCTGAACAGATGGCCTTTGTAAGGGCTGGCAAAGTTTCCAGCCAGTGAATTGGCCGCAGCGTAGTTGGGTTGATACGTGACAACCGAAGTTTGGTTTGTGTATTCGTAGTTCGAGAAGAAGAACAAACGATCTTTGATGATCGGGCCACCAACCCAGAAGCCCGGGTTGCGACGGGCAAAGAACGGATCTTCAATGGCTTTGCGTTCAGCGGAATTGTTGCAAAGTGCCGGAGCGCTCGGCTCCTGGCAGATACGCTTCAATCCGGGATACGCCGCCATGTTGTGGTCACGGTAGAAGAAATAGCCCGAACCGTGAAACTGATTGCCGCCTGTGCGAGTGACGATGTTCACTGCGCCGACGCTGGTGATCCCAGTGGAAAGATCGAAGTTGGTGGATGAAAGCTGAAATTCCTGAACGACTTCTTGCGAAAAGTTCATTCCGGTATTGCCTTCGATTGGGTTGCGGACATTGCCGCCATCCACCGTGATTGCTGTTCTGGCCGAATCGCCGCCCAGAATCGAGACGGAAAAGAGAGAGTTGTATTGAGCGGTCGTGCCCGGACTGGCGGAAACACCCGGCTCCAAAAATGCGAGTTGGAGGAAGCTGCGGCCATTGAGCGGCAGTTCCTGGATCTTCTGACGTGTGATGACACCGTCAATCGAATGGCCCTCATAATTGAGTTGAGTGGCGCCACCGGCTTCAACGGTAACGATTTCGGTCTTTTGACCGACTTCCATCTTCAATTCAACTTTGGCAATGGCGCCGGTGGCGACAGTGACTTCCTGCAAAATGGTGCGGAAACCGTCAGCGGTGGCCTTGACTTCGTATTGACCGGCAGGCAGCGCAGCCGCTGAAAAGTTACCATCTTCATCGGACTTGATCTGTCGCTCGATGCCGGTGGCCTTATTGCGGATGTTGACAGCGGCATTGCGAATGACAGCGCCAGATTGGTCGGTAATCGTTCCGGAGATCGTTCCGACCGGCGCCTGTCCCATTGCACATACTGCAAGTGCTGAGAACAAGAGCCAGATTGATAATGCGTAGCTGGCAGAACGTCGCATAAATTTTCTCCTTGGGAAAAGTGTTAGCTCCACCCTCAAACAAACGTGATTGAGAACTCAATTCTGCTGTCTAAGAGTTGGCCTAAATGCTTTCGTAAGTTGCGGATTTGTTTTTTTGACCTTGAACAGAGAGACCTATTACTTTGAGAGTGCGATAGTTGGAGAATGTCGCTGAATCACAATATAGAATGTGATGACTCTCGAAATCTTTAGCTAGCCTGGGAAAGAGTATCTCTCCTGCCTCAACGGTCTATCGTACGTCAGTCTTTTATCTTGATTCAATTTCTTGCTTTTTAAGAGTGCTGAACTCAGTCAGCAAATGAGGAACAGCGCGGGCGCATTATAGCCAAGCCAATGATTTCGGCAAGTCCATAACCTTCCGGTCGGTAAGTTCTGTCACTTTTGAAGGTGGCGGACAAAAACACGTAGATTTACCTATATTCATTTGCGGCCATCCCGAGTAACTTCTATTTGTCTGATGGCGAAAGCCATTAGGCAATTGGAGAGAGCATCGGGAACGGAGGCTGGTATGGGGATTCCGGCGCCGTTCTGAGCAAAGTGAGTGGTTCTGGGGAGTCCTGCTCACTTTTGTCTTAAATGAGCCGAACGTTGTTTTACAACGCTCGGCTCATCTTGTTTTTTCCGCCAGTTTTTGTTCGAAACTCACGAAAAGCTTGGCGGGGCATAGGTCGGCGGCATTGGCGGCATGCCGGATTCGTCATTGAGATTTCGAGTCAGATCTACAATTCGTTTGTACCGCGCCTCTTGTCGCGCTGTGATGGCGCGAACCACTGAAATTGCCAAAGCCGCAGCGACAATGCTCAGTGCCGAGGCGATGATGCTCAACCAAAAAGACGTTACGTGTTGATCCAGCGTGTCAGCGCCAAATGTCAGCCGGGTGGAAATGTTCGTGAAGACATTGCTGATAATCCAAAATGCCCACCATAGTCCGAACATGGGAGCCGCGATTTGTGCAATTTCAAGCGTGTAGCTGAGCGGAGAGTCTTCCAGTTCGACAGTATCCGGGTCGCTTTTGAACCAGATTTCTTTGATCATTCCGTAAGGCCGTACAAGATTAACGAAGGGGACGAACCAGCATCCGACGGCCCAGGCAGGCGAATATTCCATTCTTCTGCTGCCCAACGGCTTCAAGTTCTTGTATGACCGGTGCATCCAGATCAGAAAAACAACAATTGTGCCGATACTGACGAGGACGAAAAATACTCCCATCCCTAATTCGAGAAACGCGACTGTCGCTTGTAACACGCCGCCGGGCATATCCGTGAAACTGTCGCCTTCCTCAGAAAGCGCCGCTGCAACTGTTTCCGGGTATTTTGAAGCCAGCACCAATTCGGTCAAATTGATGCTGATGTTGACGATGTCCAGAATCAAGCTCAAACCAAGCAGAGTCATCGTCCACAGTGCAATGGTGCGCACCGGTTTGAAAAGTTGCGACTGAGAATAATTGTCCACAATAATCTCCTTGAGTAGATGCAAACGGTGAATGCCGAAGGCGTTTTGGGACTGATGGCAATATGGCGCCGCAAATCCTAACACCCTTCTTTTCACTTTGAAAGATTTTGCCGGGCTAGAACTCCAATTTCAGTCCAATCCGCATGGTGCGAGGTTTGACGGTTCGTTGCGGGACCAAAAAGTCGCTCAGACCGGACGGCGTGAAGTCCACGAACTCAGCGCCAAAGCTAAACACCGTGGAATTGAGCGGGTTGAAGGCTTCGATCTGAAATTCCAACTGGCGACTTTCCGCGAGTTGAAAGCGGCGAGACAGTCTTAGATTCAACGTGTAACTCGCCGGGCCGTGGCCAGCGTTCCGGGGCAAGTTGCCAACAGTTCCGATGGTCGGCAAAGTAAAGGCTTCGGCCAGAGATGGGGTGAGCGGCGCTTCCTGTTTGCGCCAGTTGATCGTGCCTAGATCTCCGCTGAAGTTTGGACGATCGTTATTTACATCGTCGAGGTTTCGGTCATTGCCATTGGCACCGATGTTGAACGGGCGCGATGATGAGACGTTCAGCGTTCCGGCCACCGTCACACCACCGATGGCGTTCGGGGTTTGATAGTATCCGCTGACAGCGACGCGATGCCGGGCATCGAGAAGGCTTGGGCTGTATTCGCGACCGAAGTCACCGGCGACCAGCGGCGATGAAGTGTTCACCACTCCGTCGTCCATCAACCGGCTTAAAGTGTAACTGGCACGAATGAAGCCGCGCTGAGTCAAACGACGTGTCGTTTCCACACTGACTCCGTGATAATTGCTGTTGCCACGAGCTTGCAGTTCTTCGATTTGGGTCAGGTCCGGATTCGGCCGGAACGGGCGTAAAACCGCCAGCGCAGCGCGAATGCCGGATGTCGCATTGCTGGTCGAAGGATTGTTTAAGCCGAAGGCAACGATGGTTTTGTCGCCTTCCTTGACGGTTTGCGACGCAGTGGTGCCGCGATTAAACCGCACGAAATCGGAATTGCCGGTCGCTGTGATTGGCCGGTTGCCGTTGGAATCCCGCCGGTTGTCGAAATCGCGCGATGTGAGGAAAGCAGCGAAGTCCGAAAAACCGGCGGGCAATCGCGGGGCGTTGGCGTTGATTTCTCGCCACAGGTGCAGGCCGCGATTGAAAACGTAATTAATTTCGATCTTGAATCCGCGCGCCAGTTCACGTTCAAAGCCAAGCGTCGTCTGGTAACTTTCGGGAATCCGAAAGTCGCTGCTTAACCGGCGAAGGAATCCGGCTTCGCGGACGCCCAATTGTTTGACACGAGGATCGTTGCTGGCCAACACCGCTGGAAATTTCAGTGAAGTCAGCAGTGGTTCCGCCAGCGCTGTATTTGAATCAACCGCGACGGTTTGCGAAGTCAGAATGAAATCGTCCAGCGTCCGCAACATCGCTCGGTTATAGAAAATCCCGTAACCTCCGCGCACAACGGTTTTGTGCGAATCGCGCGGCGACCAGGCGAACGAAAGCCGTGGGCCAAAATTGTTTCGATCTTTCACGATTGTTTCGTTGTCCCATCGCAACCCCAGCGAAACGGTTAAATTGCGCCGCCATTTCCAATCGTCCTGAGCAAAAAATCCTTCATAAGTGTTCACCAACTGTGACTCGGTGAAAAAGCGATGTTCGTATCGCGAAAACTTGCCGACCAGAAAGTCCGCCGGAGATGCAAAGCTGAACACACCCGATGCATCTTCCAAATCCACGAAGCGCGAGCGAATTGTCTGCACATCCATTCCAAGTCGAAGCGAATGAGCGCCACGCTGATAGGTGATGGTTTCCTGAAGTTGCCAACGATCTTCGCGGCGATCCACACCGCTGATGGTGCTGGCTCCGGCGGTTAAATTGCCCCGGCGTGTGAATGGATTGGCGGCCGTGTTTCCAATCACGTCGCGTGGATCATCGATGTCTATCAGAATAACGGGATTGGAATTGGGCGGAGCGTCCGCCGGAGTCAGCCGCGAAAACTGAAACCGAAGATTGCTGATCAGCCGAGGCGAAAGAACCAGATTATCTCCAATTGCTATGGATTGGCTGTCGCGCCCGGTTTGCCTCAGCGTATCCAGAGTCCGGCGTCCCCCTGGAAAGCCGCGTTCGTCCCGATTGCGCGCCAGCGTGAAAATCGCAAAGCCATTGTGATTGTCGTTCAGAAATAAATCTCCGCGAGTTTGCCAGGTGTGAGCCACTCGCGGAGTGGTTACCGTTTCGTCGTACAAACCGACTGCCGCGCCGCCGTTGACTTCAACTCGATTGCCTTTGTTATCCAGACTGGTGGCTCCTAGGTTGGCTCCGTTCGGTTTCGGAAGCACGAACGCCGGGTTCGTTCCCACAGGTAACAGCGCCTGAATTTCGGCTCGGTCGTAAATGTTGTCGTATTCGTAAGCTGCGAAGAAAAACAGACGGTCTTTTTTGATCGGGCCGCCGAAGCTGGCTCCGGGATTATGGTCTTGAAAGGGAAGCCGAAAGCCTCGCGCCGGGTCGGCATTTCGGCGATACGGATTGGCGTTCAGGCTTTCGTCTCGAAAGAAGTACAGTGCCTGGCCGTGAAACTGATTGGCACCGCCACGCAATCGCAGGTTTACTCGTCCGCCGGAGGCACGACCATATTCCGCCGAAAACTGATTGGTAATGACCTGCACTTCGGCCACGGCATGCAGCGAAGGAATGAAGCGTTCGCGCGCGGCGCGGTCGTCGTTATTATCCAGACCTTCAATCGTCAGGTTGTTGGAAAATGGAGTTCCGCCGGTCAGGCTGAAAATACCGGATTCTTCAGGTGTCCGGCGAAAGTTGTCAGAACGGTCGCCTTCGGCTAACTCCTTTTCGCTCAACGCGGGAGGAGCCGTCCCGGCCAGTGTGAAGATCAAATCTAGCGGATTACGCGTTTCGTTCGGGAGAGCATCAATCTCTTTTTGTGTGACGGTTCCGCCGACGACGGTGCGCGACGTGTCAACCAGTGGCTGAGCAGTTTCGGCGTTGATGGTGACCTGTTCGGCGATGGCTGCGGGAGACAACTGGAAGTCTCGGCGGACGATCACGCCGGCAATGACGTTGATCTTTTCGACCTTGACAGTTTGAAAGCCGCTGGCTTCGACGCGCAGGTCATAAGCTCCCGGCGGCAAAGACGCCAATCGGTAACGCCCCTCCTTGTTTGTTTCGGCGCTGCGTTCGAAGTTGCTGGCGACATGTTTGACCGTGATTTTGGCTGTGACGATGGCGTTGTTGCTGAAGTCTTTGACGACGCCTTCAAAGCCGATGTGATCCAGATCGTCCACGATAAAAATCAAATTGAAGGACAGGCAGAAGAGTGTGGCAAAGGCAAAGCGGAGCATACAAATCCCTCCAAGTGGACAGCGGGTTGCTGTGCGTTGAAGGGGTGGCCGATTGTTGGACTGAAAACGGGCGGATACTACTGCCGACTGGCCGAATGCTCAAGCTTGTGGCAAAGAAATTCACAGAAAATTACTGGTCTGAACGGCAGAATTAAGCCGAAACTTGTTTTTGCCGCACCCTTGGCGACAGCTTTCTCAGCTTCTCGACCACGGCGGGCAGAGTTTCCAGCACGTAATCCACGTCTTCTTTGGAGTTGTCTTTGCCAAAGCTGAAGCGTAACGAGCCGTAACCGTTGTCGCGCGGCAAGCCAATCGCCATCAGCACATGTGACGGTTCATGCGAACCTGATGAACAGGCTGACCCGGTCGAAACCGCGATGCCTTTCAAGTCCAAAGAAATCTGCAAACCTTCGCCTTCGACAAACTCGAAGTTCAGGTTGGCGATGTTCGGGACTCTGCGAAGCGGGTCGCCGTTGCGCGAAATGTCTGTGATGCGTTTGAACAATTCTTCTTCCAGGTAATCCCGGAGGTGGCGGGCATGCTCCATTCGCTCAGCCAGGGTCAGGCGGACAAGTTCCGCCGCTTTGCCGATGCCGACAATCAATGGAACGCTTTCGGTTCCGGCTCGGCGGTCGCGTTCGTGATGGCCGCCGTGCATCTGGCTGGTCAGGCGAACGCCTTTGCGAACGAACAGCGCTCCGATGCCTTTAGGGCCGTGGAATTTATGAGCCGTCAGCGTCAATAAATCCACGCCGAGTTCTTTAACGTCTACAGGAACTTTGCCGATGGATTGAACCGCGTCAGTGTGCAGGTGCAAATGGCGCTGACCGGCTTCGCGGCGTTCTTTAACCAACGAGCCGATTTCCGCCAACGGCTGGATCGTGCCAAGTTCGTTGTTGGAGTGCATCACTGTCACCAACACGGTTTCATCGCTGATGGCGGCGCGAAGGTCTTCGATGCGAACGATGCCTTCACGGTAAACGGGAAGATAGGTGACTCGCCAGCCTTGTTGTTCCAGTTGGGCACAGCTGGCCAGCACTGCCGGATGCTCAATCTGTGAAGTGATGATGTGTTTGCCTTTTTCCTGATGCGCATCGGCAATACCTTTGATGGCTAGATTGTCGGATTCCGTGCCGCCCGACAGAAAGGTGATTTCCGTTGGCGAGGCATTGAGCATCAACGCGACTTGTTGCCGAGCATCTTCGATGGCTTGTTTGGCTTGCTGGCCAAACTGATGCGTGCTCGACGCGTTGCCGAATTCTTCGGTGAAGTAGGGAAGCATCGCGTGGACGACTTTATCGTCTACGCGTGTCGAAGCGCTATTGTCTAAATAGATTTTTTTCAAAGCCATAGGTTTATTGGGTTCGTCCGATGACCATTACCAGCGTGATCCAGTTCAAGATATTGGTCACAAGCCAAAGAATCAACGCCGATTTCATGTGTTTCTTTGATTCCAGATATTCTTCGTCAACAGAATTGAGGGCGCCATGCTTCATAAACCACCCGACGATGGTGATGAGAGGGAATGCCCAGACTATTGTGAGAAGGAAATTGTTTCGAAGTCTGAAGTCCAGAAAGAATCTGCCAACAGCGATCAGAGCCAACAGATACGCTGCAGGCTTGAATGTGCGAATTGTGTTGGCTGAGCTGATAGCTTGAGTAATGGCAAAATTTACTTTGGCGCTTTCCCTCATTCGTTGTTGATCCAGCAGAATTCCACAGGATGGACATTTTGCTGTTCCCAGTTGCACAAGTTCGCCGCAAGACTGGCAATTCCCCATGGCTGTAATTCCCGGCTTCAGGATTTCTGGTTGAATCATATTCAGATTCACAGTTCTGAGTTCCTCCCAAAAGGTATGCGGACGGCCAAAAGCATACACCAAGTCGTGGCTTGTTTTGAGTCAGGCGATGGTGTAGAAAACTAATACCCCTTGAGTTCTCTCCGTGACAATCAGTGAAACAGCAGAAGGAGGCAATTATGAAATTCAACCTGGCTCGCCGCATCGCCGCGTTTGTAGCTATGGCGATCGTGTTGATGGTAGGGGTTACTACGTTTGCGCAAACGACGCGTCCACGTCCAACAGTCGTCACCAATGATCCGGCTTCTTATCGGTACGCTCATCAACATGGATATCGTGGTGGCTATGAAGACGGCTTTATCAAGGGCAAAAGCGACGTCAATGAAAACCAGCCGCGTGATTTTGAAAACAGCGAGGCTTACAACCGCGCAGATCGCAGCTACAAAGAATCCATGGGAACACTGGCTGAATACCAGGAAGGGTATCGGATCGGTTTTGAAATAGGGTACAACGACGGATACTTTGGTCGTCCCTACTCGCTTTCGTTGCCCGCGAACTTGGGTAAAGTCGTCATCGCGACGGTCAATGCTTCGACCGGCTCGACTCCGTCCAGCCGGCCTCGCACTGCTGATGACAATCGCACCGTTGCCGACAATCGTTCAGTGCAACCGGAAGAACGTCCACGAGATCGTGCTGCCACATCACCTTCCTCCGGATCGTCGCGCCGAAATGCGATCATCGTTCGCGATGGCGTTCAGATGAAAATCCGGCTAAACGATCAAATCAGTACCAAAACCAACAAGGAAGGCGACAAGTTCACAGCCGTCGTGCTTGATCCCAGCGATTACGCCGACGCCGTTATCGAAGGCCACATCTCCAAGCTGAACAAATCCGGCAAAGCTTCGGGCAAAACCGAACTGGCGCTGGTCTTTGATGTGATTCACATGAGGGATGGCCGCGACGGACGATTTGCCGCTCAGGTCGAAAAGATTTACCAGAGCGAAAAGGTCAGAACCGTTGACGACGAAGGTAACGTCGAATCCAGCAGCCGCACCAAAGATACGGCCGTTCGCACCGGAGGTGGTGCTGTGCTTGGCGCAATCATTGGCGGAGTTGCCGGCGGCGGCAAAGGCGCAGCCATCGGAGCTGCCATTGGCGCTGGTGTCGGCGCTGGTTCTGTCTTTGTCGAAGGCGGCAAAGAACTCACACTCGAACCTGGAACTGAAATGCTGATTCGCACAGCTGCTCCAGCCAACTCGAAAGAATAATCTGATTGCGGATTTCCGATTGCGGATTGCGGATTCTGGTGCGCAAAACTCATCGTGACTTCGCAATTCCGCAATCTCCCATTTCCGACCTGCAATCTGATGATTACTTTACTTACCGATTTTGGCACTACCGATTATTTTGTTCCTGCCGTCAAAGGCACCATCTTCAGCATTAACCCGCACGCGCAAATTACCGATCTGACCCATGACATCCCCGCGCAAGACATTACTTCCGCGGCATTCACGCTTGGCGCGTGTTATCACAATTTCCCCTCTGGGACGATTCACCTTGCGGTAGTTGATCCCGGCGTAGGTTCTTTGCGTCGGGCCATCATAGCCGCAGCAGGCGATCACCTGTTCGTTGGTCCAGACAATGGAATCTTCAGCTATGTTTTCGCCAGAGAACAAAAGGTCAAAGTCTTCCAAATTGAACGCGGAGATTTGTTGCATCAGCCGGTCAGCGCGACTTTTCATGGGCGAGACGTGTTTGCGCCGATTGCCGCTCATCTTTCCAAAGGTATTTCGCCGGAATCCATCGGCAACGAAATTTCGGATTTTGTTCGGTTGGAAGTTGCGCGACCGTCGGCCATCGAAGGCGAACGCCGGATTACTGGCTCAGTGATTCATATCGATCGTTTTGGCAATTGCATCACGAATTTGACCGAGCGCGAATTGTCGCCGGAGCAAGCGGAACAAGCTGCAATCAAGTTGCGTTTTGCCAGCCAGCAAATTTCCCATTTCGGGTCACACTTTGACCAGGCATCAAGGCAAGGCAAGTTGTTCGCATATTTGGGCAGTGCCGGATATTGGGAAATTGCTCTGTGGTGCGATTCGGCGGCAGAGAAGTTCGCTGTTTCGCGCGGTGCTCAGGTCCTTTTGGAGTTGTAACAACTCAAGATGAAGTTGATTCGATCAACACTCGATCTGGAAACGCGCGTCCAGGTGATGGGCGTGCTGAACGTCACCCCGGATTCTTTTTCCGATGGCGGCAAATTTGACGACATAGATCGAGCTGTCGAGCGCGCCCTGGAAATCGAAGCCGAAGGCGCGGACATTCTGGACATCGGCGGCGAATCCACTCGGCCTGGGTCACAAATCGTCAGTTCTGACGAAGAGTCCGCGCGCGTCTTTCCGGTGCTTGAACAATTGCAGGGACGTTTGCGGATTCCGATTTCCGTGGACACCACCAAACTAGAAGTCGCTCGCGGTGCTATTCAGCGAGGGGCCGAGCTCATCAACGACATCAGCGGGTTGCGGTTTGAAATGGAGTTGGCAGATTTGGCCGCTAAAACCGGAGCCGCTTTAGTGCTGATGCATTCGCGCGGAACTCCTGAAACAATGCAACAGCTTCCTCCAGCCGAAGACATCTTTGCCGAAGTGATCGGTGGGTTGCATTGGTCGGTTAACCAGGCAGTTCAAAGAGGCGTCGAACGATCCAAGCTCATCCTTGATCCCGGCATAGGCTTTGGCAAAACGGCTCAGCAAAACCTTCAGCTTATTAACCAGCTCGACCGACTGGCAGCGGAATTCGACTTGCCGATTCTGCTGGGCACTTCCAGAAAATCCTTCATCAAACGAACGCTCGATCAGCGGATGACCGCAACCAAACGCGACGACGAACGCGAAAGGACGGCCGGCACTGTTGCGAGTTCAGTGATCGGCATATTGCGCGGAGCCAAAATTGTGAGAGGGCATGATGTGCCTGAAGTTGTTGCCGGAGCTCGGTTGGTCGAATCTATTATTCAGTCAGAATGAAAAGCCAACTGAACTCAAAAAGCTACAAGCCTGAACGTGCGTCGATTAATGCTTGCTGTTTTAAGCCTGATCAGCTTTTTTAATGGCACTGCCGGAATTACTTTGGGTAATGGTTCCGTTAGGTGCGACCTGTTTATAGCAACAAGTTCTTGGAAATCCTCAAGCTCCGTTAGGAGCGACGTCTGACACAGGCAATTCCTAACAGAGCTTGAGGCGATTTACGAACTTAAAACTATAAACAGGTCGCACCTAAGCTTTGAATAAATTCCTAACCTACACGAATTACCGTAATGTCTTTAATTACAAAATGTATCGCCGGTTAATCCAGCCGATCAGCAATCCTTCGTCCGTGTAAGCGCGCACCTTCACCCATAAATCTCCGCCAGGGTACGGATAAGACTCGCCTAGGTATTCTACTTTGGTGCCCCTTGCCAGTACATAAATTACTTGAGAACCCTCATCTGGGGTTACGTGCATATTCAGTCTATCAGTGTCTACATGTGCTATAGATGATGGTCTATTGGGTTTTGGTGAGGGAGGAGTGGGTTTTCTTTGGGGCGTTGGAGTTGGAGTCGAAACAGGCGGTTTACCTCCATTGAAAATACCTGGGTTCACTTGATGCAAGAAGGCAAGAACCGCAACGATTAAACCAAGAACGGTGCAAATTACTATTACCCCATTATCTCCTTGACCAGGCGGAGGAGGAGGAGAGGGAGCATAAGTAATTTCCTCAGTGGTTTTCTTTACAGAGGTCACCTGAGAACCGGAAATGCTTCCATTTGTTTCATGTGGCCATTGTGGTCGCTCTTGATTATTCTGCATACTCTCACCCTCTAATGAAATGTCAGTGGGCAAAGCTGACAAATGCTTAACGGGAAAACAATTTAGAAAAATTGTTTTACTTTTGCACCAAATTAAATATGTGAGTACTCAGGAAGACTGACAACAAAGGTAATTTTGATTGAACTAACCCCAAATCACTAATATCACAACTTGATCGTATGCATCAATAAAAGAGGGCGGACGGAAGTATTTCATTTCATTTTTCTGTTTTGTATATCTGGATCAAAGTAATGTTTGCTGGTAACGGGCAAAATCAATTCGCTGTCGAGTTGTAGGTGGCTAAGAAAAAGGGAATTTGGCTGGTCAAAATTATTCAGTGTTCAAATAAAGTGAGCGAGGGGCAGCAGAGCTTTGCTGCTCCTCGCTTGTATTACTCTCCATTCAACCACCGCTTGAGCCAGGCTTGAACTTCCTGAAAGAAAAACCGGTTGTTTTCGCCACGCAGAATCCAGTGGTTTTCTTCAGGGAAGACCAGCAGCTTGCTGGGAATTTTCAGGCGTTGATGAATGCTGAAATTTTCCAGCGAATTGTTCAGCGGCACTCGGAAATCGTTTTCGCCGACGGTAATCAGCATCGGAGTTTTGAACTTCGTCGCGTAGCGGATCGGATTCTGCGTGCGCCAGATTTCGCCTTGTTCCCAAACCGGGCCGCCGTTGTTTACTTCGCGACTGTAGATGGTGTCGCTGGTTGCCCATTGAGATTCCAGGTTCATCAATCCGGCGTGAGCAATCAAGCACTTGTAACGAGTCGTCGTTGCCTGCATCCAATTGGCCAAATGGCCACCGTAACTGGCTCCGCCCGCTGCCTGCCGTGAAGCGTCAATCCATTTGAAGTCTTTGATGACCGCGTCGGCTGCCTCGTTCAACTCTTCGCCGGGGCCTTTCAGTGGATCGCCCTGAATGTCCTGCGAAAACTTTTCGCCGTAACCGGTCGAGCCTGTGTAATCGGTCATCAACACGACGTAACCCGGCGAAGCCAGCAAGTGATAATTCCAGCGCAGGAAAAACTGGTCGCGCGTCATCGTGTGCGGGCCGCCGTGCAGGAAGTTGAACAGCGGATACTTTTTGGTTTCGTCGAAATTCGGCGGCAAGACGATCAGCGAGTGAATCTTCTTTCCACGCTTGCTGGTGAACCAGTGATCGCGCAGCGCAGGCAAGTCGAGTTGAGCAATTCGATCAGCGTTGAAATCGCTTAGCTTGACGTGCCGCTTGGCGGCCAAGTCAATTTTGACCACGTTGGCAGGGCTGACCGCGCTTTCCCAACTGGCAAACAGCATCGGCGACGAAGTATTTTCCGGAATCGAAAGATTCGTATACACGCCGGAGTTCACTTCAAAAACGAGTTTAACTTCGCCGCCGCTGGCCGCAGCGGAATAGAGTTTTTCGTGGCCTGTGTCTTCAGCCGTCAGATAAATCGTCTTGCTGTCCGGCGTCAGCGCAAAGCTGGAAGGTGCGCGGTCAAAGCTGGCTGTGATGACTTTGCGGTCATTCATCGAAGGCCAGCCGAAACTGACGATGCGATTCAGGTTGTAGACTTTGTCGTTATTTGGAGAAAACTGGCAGAACAAAGTTTTGCCGTCAGGGCTGAATTTCGGCGCTGAGTAATTGTCTTTGCCAGCGGTTAGTCGCTTCGGTTCGCCGCCGTTTGTTGAAACCTGATAAAGGTCCGAACTCGTGTCGGAGTAAGCCCCAATGTTGCGGTTTGTCGTCGCTGCGAACACGATGGATTGGCCATCGGGCGACCAGGCCGGATTCAAATCATCGCTGCCTGAACCGGTGATGCCTGCGAAGCCAGCTTCAGCAACCATCTTCGTTCCAGCCAGCAAGTCTTTGGCTTTTGCGCCCGCGTCCAGCGACTGGACAAACACATGCGTTTGTTTGTCATCCAGCCAGCGATCCCAATTGCGAATCGGGAAACTGTCATACACGCGAGCATTCCATTTGCGAGCCTTTCGGTCAGCGGCAGCTTTCTTGTTGTCTTCGTCGTTGAGCGTTCCAGGGAAAACGCTGCTTTGAAACAGGATCGCTTTGCCGTCAGGGGAAAACAAAGGGCTGCGCGCGCCGGTCGAAAGGGAAGTCGCGCGCATGGCTTCGCCGCCTTCGATGTTCAGCAGATAAATCTGGGCGACTTCATCGCCTTCACGTTTGGCTGAGAAGGCGATGCGCTTGCCGTCCGGCGACCACGTCGCGCCGCTTTCGCCGCCTTTGGTGTTTGTCAATCGGCGAGGTTTTGCGCTGCCGTCGCTGGGAACAATCCACAAATCCGAAACCTGATCGGCTTCGTTGTAACTCGGTTCCAAGACAGAAAAGACAACCCATTTGCCGTCTGGGCTGGGAACCGGAGCGCCGACTCGTTTCATCAGCCAGACATCTTCGTGCGTGATTGTGCGTTTGGTTTGCGCCGATGCGATCGAGAACAGAAAAATCAGCGCGATGGTTGAAAGGATAATGCGATGAAATGAGCGATGATTGCTGAACATAACTTTGCCTCAGAATTCAGGGAATTTGCTCACGAAGTCAGTGGAGAAGGGAAATAGGAATAGACAGGATTTACAAGATTGGCGGACTGGTTCAGTCAAAGTCTTCATCCTGTAAATCCTGTCTAAAAATTTCCCCCTTCGTGTTTTCTTTGTGCGGCTTCGTGGGAGAAAACAGTTACTTCTTTACTCGTTTGCCGATGCAGTACAGAAAGCCCGACGTGCGCATAAAAATCTGGCCGTCGGAAATGGCTGGCGAACTCAGGCAGTAATCGCCGAGTTCATTTTCAGCCAGTAATTCAAATTGTGGCCCGGCTTTGACGACAACCGTAAAGCCTTCTTCGCTGGTGGCGTAAATCTTCCCATCGGCCAGGACAGGCGACGCGCTGTACGTGCCGGGTTTCAGTCGTTGATTGCCGTAAATTTCTTTTCCGGTTTTGGCGTCCAGGCAGAACAACGTGCCGTTATCGCGCACCAGATAAAAGTATTTGCCGTCCGTCACCGGCGTAGGCACGTCCGGTCCATTCGCGAAGCTCCAGGCGACGTGGCTGTTCGTGATGTCACCACTGCCGCCGGATTTCAATGCCAGATATGGATTGCCTCGGCTGCCTGCATAAATCAATCCATCAAACACGATTGGAGAATTGACGATGCGGTTGAAGGGAATGTTTTGGGGATTCAGTCCGTAAGCTCGCCACAATTCTTTGCCGGTGGCGAGATCATGTCCCGTAACACAATCGCCGCCGCTCAGCACAATTTGGGTAGTGTTGCCTTGCTTCAGCACTGCCGGAGTGATGTAAGCATCAGGCGATTCAGTGATGGCTGGCGTCGGGCGTTCGTGACGCCAGATCGTTTTGCCTGTGGCTTTATCCAGTTTCAGCAAATACGACGGATCGTCCGTTCGCATTCCGTGGAGCACGGGAATATACAACGCGTCTTCATACAGCAGCGGCGAAGAGCCATAGCCCCAGTTCAAACCGAACTTGCCGTAATCTTTTTGGATGTCGCGCATCCACAACTCATTGCCTTTGAAATCGAAGGCGCGCAGCAATCCATTACCCGTCTGCACCCAAACAGTTTTGCCGTCCGTTACCGGCGAAGGCGAAGACATGTTTTGTTTGCGCATCATATGGTCGCCGTCGCCGAGTGGTTTCTTCCACAGCACTTTTCCGGTTATGCGATCCAGCGCCCAAAATGACAACGTTCCAGCGGCTTTGGTTCCGTCGGCCACATTCAGGAACACCATGTTGTCCCAGATGATTGGAGTCGAACCGCTGCGGTCTGGCATGGCCAGCTTCCAGGTGACGTTTTCGGTCGTGCTCCATTTGGTTGGCAGATTCTTTTCGTTGCTGATGCCGTTCAGCATCGGCCCGCGCCATTGCGGCCAGTTCTCAGCAGAAACGATGGCCATTGAGAGCAAAGAAAGCAACGCAATGAAAGCGAGAGCAAACGGCAGAGTTCGACGCAGCATGTATGTTCCTCCGGTTGAAGTTGAACGTCAGATTGAAGCGATGGGTGTTGGAAGACGTATGGTAGTCGAAAGAAATAAACTGCGAAAGCCGCAACCGAGGTTTCCCTTTGTTCGTCGTTAGCAAAGAATGGGTTTGATGGCAGGCGGCTAATTCGTCGTCTATACTTTCGCCACTTTCGATTTCAGAATTTCCACAATTACATCAGGAGAACACCAATGTCGGGCAAGAAAATTACTCCAGCATTGCGTCTGGCAGGTGCGCTAGGACTGATTCTGGCGCTGGTTTGCACACCGATCACCAACACACAGTTTTCTCATGCGCAGCAGGGAAAATCTGATGTGCCGGATTTGAAAGACCTGGATGTTTCGTCCAGCGAACTAAAAAGTTCGATTGAACGGTTTGTCGCGGATCGCGGCAGTTTGTTTCGTACTTTCCCCGTCGAAATTTCGCCGATGCGGCAAGCGCGATTCAAACAGTTGTACTCCGATTGGCTGGCGGCGCTTGGCAAGATGAACTTCGACACAATGAGCCAGGACGGCAAAGTGGATTACCTGCTGTTTCGGACACACCTCGAACATGAGTTGCAACAGTTGGAAATTCAGAGCAAGGCGTTTGCGGAAATCGCTCCGCTGCTGCCTTTCGCTCAGACGGTTGCGGATTTAGCCGAAGCTCGGCGACGAATGGAAAAGATTGAGCCATTCAAAGTCGCTGCGACGCTCAACGACATGAACAAACAGATCGAAGCGACTCGTCGTTCGACCGAATCCAGTTTGCGTGCAGAGCCCGGAAAGTTGAAACGTGCCGTGCTCAATCGAGCTGCTGGTTCGCTCAATAATCTGCGAAACACGTTGCGGGTCTGGTTTGGTTATTACAACGGGTATGACCCAATGTTCACTTGGTGGGTGGATGAACCCTATAAAGCTGTAGATCAATCATTGAACACTTACGCCACATTTTTGAATGAGCGAGTTTCAGGCCAACGTGGAGGTGCAACAATGGCCGCTGCGGCGCCTGCTGCTGGTCAAGGCGGCGGACGTGGTGGAGCGGGAGGCGGTCCTGGCGGCGGGGGCTTTGCCGGTGGTGGTGGAGGTTTCGGCGGCGGAGGACAGCGTCCGGGTGGAGCGGGCGGCGGTAACACCACTGCTGCTCGCCCAGGAGATTCCAGCGACATCATTGGCGATCCGATCGGTCGCGAAGCTCTAATGGTGGAACTGCAATCTGAAATGATCCCGTATACGCCGGAAGAATTGATTGCCATCGGCTGGAAAGAGCTGGCCTGGTGCGAAGAAGAAATGAAGAAGGCTTCGCGCGAACTCGGCTTCGGCGACGATTGGCACAAAGCACTGGAATACGTCAAAAATAAATATGTCGAACCCGGCAAACAGCCGGAAATGATCAAAGGCCTGGCGCTGGAAGCCACCGAATATGTGGAAAAAAACGATCTGGTCACGGTTCCCCCCTTGGCGAAGGAAGATTGGGGAATGGAGATGATGTCGCCCCAGCAACAACTTGTCAGCCCGTTCTTTTTGGGTGGCACGAATATTCTGGTTTCTTACCCGACCAACACGATGGCGCATGAACAAAAGATGATGAGCATGCGAGGAAACAACCCGCATTTTTCCCGCGCGACGGTGCATCACGAATTGATTCCAGGCCATCATCTGCAAGGTTTCATGACGCAGCGATACAAAAGCTATCGCGGGTTGTTCGGCACTCCGTTTTGGGGCGAAGGCTGGGCTTTGTATTGGGAGTTGCTGCTGTGGGATCGAGGTTTTCCCAAAACGCCGGAAGACAAGTTGGGAATGCTCTTCTGGCGTGCGCATCGCGGCGCGCGTATTGTGTTTTCGCTCAGCTTCCACATGGAAAAGATGACTCCGCAACAATGCATTGACTTACTGGTGAATCGAGTCGGTCACGAAGTGGATAATGCCACTGCGGAAGTTCGGCGGTCTTTTGCGGGGAGTTATGGGCCGTTGTATCAGGCAGCATATCTGCTTGGCGGGTTGCAGATTTACTCACTGCACAAGGATTTAGTGGACGCTGGCAAGATGACCAATCGCACTTTTCACGACACGATTCTGAAAGAGAACCGCATCCCGATTGAAATGGTTCGCGCGTTGCTGACCAAGCAAAAACTGACGCGCGATTTCAAAACCAATTGGAAATTTTACGGACCAGTCACCGTGAGTAATTAGGATTGGAGGTAGAGGCGCAAAATTTTGCGTCTCTACCTCGTCTGTGCTACGTTCACCTTGCTGTTGACGACAGCAAATTCCCATTCAATCTTCTTCACTTCTCACAAGTTACGGAGGCAGTGTGCAGACCAAGCAGGCATCTGGAAAAAAGGTGTACGACGCGATTGTCATCGGTTCGGGCGCTTCGGGCGGAATGGCCGCCAAGGAATTGACCGAGCGCGGTTTTGAGGTTTTGCTGCTCGAAGC
>DAOMFR010000025.1:4811-59149 GCA_035429885.1 Blastocatellia bacterium | reverse complement strand
AGCAGGCAGACTTCGGCTGACACGCTCTTCAGCGTTAGGCGCTAATGATTTTTGCGAATTTTTGTTTTGACAGGGAAGGCGGTAGCTTTGTTGTAACCCCTGCCTTCCCCTAAAATGAGCCGATCCAAAATGCAATTTTCTTCGGCGCATCTATGGGAATGGACGATGGGTTAAAGTGCGCCCCGCCGTCCTTTGTGAACTCTAGGAATCGTTTTAGAAAACTCTTGGTGAATTCTTGGGAAAGGGTTATGTCTCAGCAGTCAAAACACTTATACGAATTTGGCCCGTTCCGGTTAAGCGTTCCGGAACGCCTGTTATTGCGCGACGGCAAGGTGGTTCCGCTGACGCCGAAGACGCTTGACCTGCTGCTCGTGCTGGTCGAAGGGCATGGACATCTATTGGAAAAGGACGAGCTGATGAAACGGGTCTGGCCGGATACCTTCGTCGAAGAGGCAAATCTCTCTTACAACATTTCGCTCATCCGCAAGGCGCTGGGAGATGGCGAAACCGGAATGAAATTCATAGAGACGGTGCCAAAACGCGGCTATCGCTTTATTGCTGAGGTTAAGACAATCCCCGCCATCCTTGACGTCTCAGCACAGGCGGAACTGACTGGTAGCGAGACGCCCGCGAGAGGCGCTTCCAAAGTTCCGACTCAAATCAAGCGCCGTAGGCTCCCGATCATTCTTCTCGTGTTCGGGCTGATTGTTGGCGCAATGGTCTGGCTGGTTGCGTTCAGAAGTTTGCGGACTTTGCCACCAATAAAAATTACGCCCTTCACCAGTTTGCCGGGAGACAAGGCGCAACCATCGTTTTCGCCCGATGGCAACCAACTCGCGTTTTCCTGGGAGGGTGAAGAGGGAGGATATTTTCATGTCTACGTCAAGCAAATAGGCAACGAAACTCTGCGTAAATTAACCGGGCATTCGGCGGCTGGTTCTGCCGAAATTTCTCCTGTGTGGTCGCCGGATAGCCGTTTCATTGCGTTCATTAAAAAGACAGAGGAAGGTTATGGCGTTTCAGTGATTCCTTCGCTGGGTGGCGTGGAGCGCAAGATCACCGAACCGATTTTCGCTCAATCCGGTTCCCTTGATTGGTCACCTGATGGCGAATGGATCGTTGTTGATGGCAATAGACCGGATAACGAAACATACTCTCTCTACCTGGTGTTACTGAAAACAGGCGAAGTTCGTAAACTGACTTCCCCGCCCAATGGCAGTTTTGGTGATAGGTCACCCAAATTTTCACCTGATGGGAAAACCCTTGTTTTCAAACGCGGCAGTGGCATAGACCCTGCCGACATTTATTTGATTTCTGTAGCTGGGGGCGAGCCGAAGCGCCTAACTTTTGACAATGCTCCTACTTTTCAGACGCTTTGGATGGCCGACGGAAAAGAAATCCTGTTCTTATCCAATCGCGGAGACACTGGTCGGACTTACCTTTGGAGAATGCCTGCGATTGGCGGGGAGCCTGTGCGGGTAGAGATTGCTCCGCAACGAATAGGAATTGGCAACGTTGCCATCTCAAAGCAGGGAGATCGGCTGGCATTAGTAGAATGGTTTGACAACTCGAATATCTGGCAATTGGAATTAGGGAAAACACCTGGACTACCGCCGAAGCAACTCTCTTACTCCACACGCGTTGATCATTCCCCGCAATTATCACCTGATGGTAAGAAGATTGCCTTTGCATCTAATCGTTCTGGCAGCCTTGAGATCTGGGTCTGCGACAGCGATGGGCTTAACCTTGTGCAATTGACTTTCACCGGGCGCAACGGCTCGCCGCGCTGGTCGCCTGACAGCCGCTATATCGTTTACGATAGTGTTACTGACGGTACGGACATTTATGTCATTAAAGCCGAAGGCGGGCAGCCACGTCGCCTGACAATGGAATCCTCCGAAGACATTGTGCCAAGCTGGTCGCGCGACGGGCAATGGATTTACTTCAGTTCCAATCGTACTGGTAAGTTACAAATCTGGAAGATGCCGGCGGCTGGTGGAGTTGCCGTACAGGTTACCAAACAAGGCGGATTTGATTCTATGGAATCACCGGACGGTCAATATCTATATTACCTAAAAGCGCGCGCTGCACCTGGCATTTGGCGCATCCCTGTTGCTGGCGGGCAAGAGGCACAAGTCTTTGAGCATCCCAGTGCAGGAAACAGACGTTACTGGACAGTCATTGAGCAAGGCATCTATTTCGCTACTGCGGATCAACCTGCGCATCCATTGATTGAATTTTTCAATTTTGCCACAGGTAATATCAATACCGTCGCCACGCTTGATAAACCAATTTATCAGAACATGCCAGGACTTTCAGCTTCGCCAAACGGTCGCAAGCTTATCTGGTCTCAATTGGATCGGTCCGGCTGCGACATTGTGCTGATAGAGAACTTTCGCTGAAGGATTTATGAATTCATGAAAACTTACCCTCTTTATCTCAACGGCGATTGGCATGTGGCCTCGCCATTTCAACCAATCATCAATCCGGCGAATGGCGAATTGCTCGGCCAGGTTTCGACGGTGGGGCGCGCTCGCGTGGCCGAAGCGATCAGCGATGCTCACGAAGCGTTCAAGTCTTGGCGAAAGCTGACCGGCAAAGTTCGTGGCGATTTTCTGCTGGCGATTGCCGCAGAAGTCGAAAAGCGCAAAGACGACATCGCCCGCACAATCACACTGGAAAACGGTAAGCCCCTGGCGCAAAGCTTCGGCGAGGTGGCCATGACCGTTGACCATCTGCGCTGGTTTGCTGAAGAAGCTCGGCGAGCTTATGGTCGCATCATTCCGCATCAAGCCGACGGCAAACGCAATTTGGTTATCAAATCGCCGATGGGCGTTGTTGGCGCAATCACGCCGTGGAATTTTCCGCTGGTACTGGCCGTGCGAAAGATGGCTCCGGCGTTGGCTGCCGGAAACACCTTTGTGCTGAAACCAGCGGAGCAAACTCCGCTGAGCGTGATTGCCTTTGCCGAATGTGTCGCTGCCGCCGGATTGCCGAAAGGCGTTTTCCAGGTCGTGCTCGGCGAAGCGTCGGAAATCGGCAAGGAGTTTCTGGAAAATCCACTCTGTCGCAAAGTCACTTTCACCGGTTCAACTGAAGTCGGGCGCTTGCTGATTGCGGGTGCGGCAAACACGGTCAAGCCGCTGTCGCTGGAACTCGGTGGTAATGGGCCTGTGCTGGTGTTCGGTGACATTGACTTGAATCGCGCGGTCGAAGGCGCGCTGATCGCTAAGACGCGCAACACGGGCCAGTCTTGCATTGCGGCCAATCGCATTTATGTCGAGCGAGGAATTTACGATCAATTCTGCGAAGTTTTCACTGCCAAAATGCAGGCGATGAAATTCGGCGACGGTTTGGAACCGGGCGTGGAAATCGGCCCGCTGATTGACGAAGCCGGGTTGGCGAAAGCTCTGGCGCACATCGAAAACGCAGTCGCAGGAGGTGCGCGAGTTTTGTGCGGCGGCAAACGGTCAGGCGACAAAGGCTTTTTCATCGAACCGACCGTGCTGGCCGATGTGCCGAAAGACGCACTGTGTATGCAGGAAGAAACTTTCGCACCGGTGGCGTCCATCACTCCATTTGACAGCGAAGAAGAAGCTATCTCGTTGGCGAACAATTCGATTTATGGATTGAGTGCTTACGCCTTCACTGGGAATTTAGATCGCGCCTTTCGCCTGATGGAAGCCCTGGAAGCCGGAACGATTGGCATCAATGACGGTGTGCCTTCGACCAGCAACGCTCCGTTCGGTGGTGTGAAGCAAAGCGGCTGGGGCAGAGAATTGGGCAGCGAAGGGTTGGATGCGTACTTGGAAACTAAACACGTTTCGTTGGGGCTGCAAATATGACGAACCAGGAATTTTTCACTTTGAGCAAATCAAACGAGATTGTGTTGCTTGAGTGAGAAGCCAATGGCGAGATTAGGGGTAGTCACCATAGTGACACTACCCCTAACTGCACTCTCACTCCGCCCTGAGGGCATCTACCGGATTTACCCGGGTAATTCTACGCGCTGGCAGATAACTCGCCACCGCGGTCGCGGCGAGTAACGCAAGCGCAACAGCCAGATACGTCAATGGATCGATTGGTTTGATCCCAAAGAGCAGAGTGGACATCAACTGCGATAACGCGGCGGCTGTGATCAGCCCCAGCCCTGTCCCTATTGCCCCCCAGGTTAGCCCGTTGCGCACAAACATCAGCTTCAAACTGCCGCTTTGCTCACCAAGCGCCATGCGGATTCCGATCTCGCGAGTCCGCTGCGCAACGGTATATGAGATGACTGCATAAATCCCGACCACGGCAAGTAATAGTGCCATCACACCGCTGATCCCCAACAACGTCAAAGTGAAAGAAGTCCGCGACATGGATTTTTCATAGACTTCCTTCATTGTTTGCATATGAGTAATAGGAATGCTGCTGTTGACGGACGACACAGTCTGACGGATCTCATTGGCCAGGCTATCACTTCCAGCGCGAGTGGTGCGCACCATATAGGTCAGCGAATATGAGGATCTCAACGGCCAATAAACAGATGTAGGGGCGTTCCTTTCAGCGCCGTCATGCCGGATGTCACCAATCACACCGACAACTTCGCTCCAGGGATCGGTGGAGTTTGAACGGATCTGCTTGCCGACGGCAGCCTGTGCCGATCCCCAATACTCGCGCGCAAAGTTCTCCGAAATCAGTACAACGTCCCGCTTTTCATGAATATCTGCCCAAGTGTATTCACGTCCGGCAACCAATGGCGTACCAAGGGTTTGAAATGTGCCCGGCGCCGCCGTTATGAACCGGCGTAATGTTGGAATCTGATTAGCGGCGTATGTATGGTCGCTTGCGAAGATCGGATCCTGGCTTTGGAAATCAGTCATCGGCAACCCGGTGATCATACTTGCGCCTGTTACCCCTGGAAGCGCAGCCAGCCTTTCGCTCAAGCTCTGCTGCATAAGCAGGACTTCGGAGTCTTTTACGGAAGCATTCCGTGGAATCGAAATCCGAAAAGTCTGAAGTGCTTCGGGCTGGCTAAAACCAGGATTGATCTTGCGCATGGATTGAAAAGTGCGAATCATCAGCCCCGAACCGATAAGCAATACCAATGCAAGGGCAACTTGAATGACTGTCAGGCTATTACGAGTAACATTCCGGTTGCGGCTGGAACTCGCGTTGCGGCCTCCCGAACGTAGCGCCTCAGCAAGATGAACTCTGGTATGTTTGTAGACGGGGATCGCGCCGAACACCAATCCCGCAGCCACCGATATAGCCAGCGTGAACAGCACGGCGGTCGTATCAATCGAAATTTGCTCGAATCTGGGTAAGCGCGTTGGGCTGAGTTTCAGAACCAGCTTCACCACGATGACGGCGAATCCGATACCTGCCAGTCCCCCTAACAGCGATAGGGTAAGGCTCTCAACGAACATTTCGCGCGCTAACCGGCCACGACCCGCTCCCAGCACCGCACGCACAGCCAGTTCCTGTGAACGTCCCTCGGCGCGGACGAGTAAAAGATTGGCTACATTCGCGCAGGCGATGAGCAGAACGATTCCGATGGTCGCCATCACCACCCACAGACTTCTGCCAATGTCGCCGAGCAGGTCATCTGCAAGCAGGCGAACATTCGGAGCCAGACGAGCGTCCTCCATCATCTTGGTACTCATACCATTGGGGGGAGGAAATTTGCCAAGCTCGATGCCAATCATTCGAGCGACGTCATTATTGGCTTCTTGAATCGTGACACCGGGGCGAAGCCGAGCGATCGCCTGGAAGTTGTACCCCGCAAGCCGAACAGCGCTACGATCGAAGCGGATCGGCACGACGAAATCGTGTGCCATATCCATAAACCAGAAATCTTTCGGCAAAACGCCAATGATCTCGCGGGCGGCACCATCGGCCATGATTCGTCGTCCAATGACGTTCGGATCGCTGCTGAAACGGCGCTGCCAATAGCCATATCCGAGCATGACCGTATCCGGATTTTTCGTGTCGCTGTCCTTCTCGGCAAAGCCGCGGCCAATAACCGGATTGATGCCCAATATCGGCAATAGCCGGAATGTCGCGCCGAGTCCTTCGACACGCTCCGCATCCGAGAATTCGGTGACCGTCATTGACCGACTATTCCAGAGGGCCACATCTTCAAATGTCTTGGAATCTTCCCGGTAGGTAATGTAATCGGCGAGGCAGGCGTTGAGGTCTTTTATGTTTACTCCCGGCGCAGTTTGCCAGACCCCAATCAGCCGATTTGGCTCGGGAAATGGCAGAGCCTTGAGCAATACATTGTTAACCACGCTAAAGATGGCCGTGTTGGCGCCGATCCCTAATGCGAGAGTTATTATCGTCGCGAGTGTGAAAAGCGGCGTCCGAGCAAGACGCCGCGAGGTGTGCTTCAAGTCACGTATTATATCTGGCAAGAGTAATTCCTTTTGAAATTTTGACGAATGTACTTTTCCGAGTTGCCGTTCACTTGTTTTCGTTGGTCAATTCATCTGGTCGTAACGATGATTAGATCGTCGATGTTCCCAACGGCTTGCACTGTGACGTTCGACCATCCCAGTTTTAGCCCGAAATAGCGCCAGCGTTTTGTCGGACGCATGGACCGGACACATGGAATGGATAAGAGTGACATTAGCCTATACGGACGGTTGCGGTTGGCGGGTGCACAAAAAGACCTGCGGCCTTAGCGTATGATTTTTCAAAAGTAGCGAGATTATCCCGATGATGGAAAGACCGTTGGCTGTGTGGCAGGCAATCCAGTGCAGTGTCGAGATCAAATGCCAGCCAGTTAATTGGAGTCGGCGAAGTGGTTCAGGTATTTGTTGAGTCGTTTAGGCCGAATGTTGATAAGACCGAAACGCGCGCGTGGCCAGCGCCGCGCAGAACACAGAAAACACCAGCAAACAGCCAATTCGTACCAGCACAAAACTCCAATCCGTGTTTCCATTCAACGCTGCGCGCGCGGCTTCAACGCTCCAATTGACTGGGTTATAGCGCGATACGGAGCGAATCCAATCCGGCATGACCGCCGAGGCCATAAAGACCGGCGAAAGGAAGGTTAGCGGCATCAGGATGAAGTTTGATGCGCCTATAACGGATTCCTGTTTGCGAATGACAAGTGCCAGCGCGTTGGAAAGCGCTGCGAACGGGGCCGCCAGCAGCATTCCACAAACCAACAGCACAATGATTCCCGGAATTCCGCCCGCGAATCGAGCGCCTGTCAGGAAACCAAGCCCAATCAAAATCAGTGATTGAACTCCGCTGACGACGGCCATCGAAATGATTCGACCGGTAATGATGGCGGCGCGATTCATGGGCGAAACCAGCAGCCGATCCATCACGCCCTGATTCAATTCCATGATCATGCCCATCCCGTTCCAACCGCCGGCGAACAACGCCGACATAATTACCACGCCCGGCGTGACAAAGCTGATGTAGGAGCTGGAATTGAAGCCCGGCAATTCGACGACTCGTTTGAACAACTGACCGTATAGCAGCAGCCAGATGATTGGCTGCACCAGCGAAATGACGATCCACCAGGGTTGACGCGACAGATTACGCAACAGGCGCTCCGCCATCAGCAATGAATGAGTAATAAAGTTCATCGTGTTCCTTTCTGACCTTTTTGGTCTCCCATTTCGGCTTCGCTGAAAGTCCGACCGGTGTAACGCAGGTAAACATCGTCCAGTGAAGGCCGTGCAACGGTGACCGACGCGACCTTTAACCCTGCCGATTCCAGCGCGACCAGCATACCCGGCACAGCCGTCGCTCCCTGGCTGGCGCGCGCATGCAGCGAATGGCCTTCGACGCGGATTTCGCTAATGCCATCCAGACCGCCGAATGCTTCGCGCACTTTGCTTTCGGTTTCCGCGTGCGCAAATTCGATATGGATTGCATCGCCGAACAATTCGCCTTTTAGTTGTTCCGGCCCGCCTTCGACAATCAATCTGCCGTGATCCACGATGGCCAATCGCTGGGCAAGTTGATCGGCTTCTTCCAGATAATGCGTGGTCAGCAACACCGTGATGCCATCTTCCCGCGACAACTTTGCGATGTCTTCCCACAGACTTGCGCGCGCTTCGGGATCAAGTCCGGTCGTTGGTTCATCCAGAAAAAGCACTTGCGGGCGATGAACCAGTCCCATTGCGATGTCCAGCTTGCGCTGCATTCCGCCAGAATAAGTTCGCGCTACCGAATTCGCGGCCTCCGCCAGTCGGAATCGCGTGAGCAAATCGTCCACACGTGTTTTTAATTCCTGCCCACGCAGCCCGTAAATCTTGCCCTGTAATGTCAGGTTTTCGCGGCCTGTGGCTTCGTTGTCCACGCCGGATTTCTGAGCAACACAACCAATCGCACGGCGCACTGCTTCCGGTTCGCGCAGCACGTCAAAGCCCGCAACCGTGGCGAAGCCGGAATCCGGGCGAGACAAAGTGTTGAGGATTTTGATCGTGGTGGATTTTCCTGCGCCGTTCGGCCCCAACAGTGCGAAGATGGAACCGGCTTCCACGCTGAAACTTAGACCATCCAGAGCGCGCACCTTGCCACCATAGGTTTTCACCAATTCATGGGCTTCGATAGCGACTTTTGATTGCGTTACATTGGACATACAAAACCCTTTGATCGTTAAAAATCGAACCGGTCAACATTCGACTTGTTGAAGATAAATGGAGCGCCCAACATCACATCACTGTCTTTCACTTCCAGCGTTTTCAACTTGCCAGCCTTGAGTTCCTTATCACCGAGTTTCAGCCGTCCGGCGCTTAGTTCATTCCCGGCAAACACCGTCAGATAGCCTAAATCCAGCGTATTCCACAGCACGAAGCTTTCGATCACTCCGTCGTGAACGTAAGTCTTGCACAAACTTGGAATCGAAAGGCCGATGACTTTGACATCTGCGCGGCCCGATTGTTTGACGGCTTCGGCTGCTCCAGGAACCGCCGGGGCGGCGACGCCCATAATCAGTTTGACGTTCGGATGCACCTTCATCACGTTCTGAGTTTCCTGAAACGCTCGGTCGCGGTCGCCGTCGCTGGGCTGAATGGCGACGAGTTTCATTGCCGGATACTTTTCCGCCAGCCGAGCTTTGATGTGTTTGATCCATTCGTTTTGATTGGCGGCGCTCAAACTGGCGGTGATGATGGCAAATTCGCCTTTGCCGCCGAGGATGCGCGCGGCTTCGTCCATCAACGTGTAGCCAATGCCTTGGGGCGTGGCTTGGTTAATGAAGAAATCGCGGGCGTCGGGCTGTGAATCGGCGTCCCAGGTAATGACTTTGATGCCGCGTTCGCGGGCTTTGCGAAACACGGTGGAAATCGCGGCGGAGTTTTCGACGCTGACGGCGATGACATCCACGCGGCGAGTGATCCATCCTTCGACCACTTCGTTTTGCTTGGCGGGATCAAGATCTGTCGGGCCATCCCAAATCAATTCGACGCCGAGTTCTTTAGCCGCTTCTTCCGCGCCTTTGCGGCAACTGACAAAATACGGATCACCTTTGGCTTTGGGCATCATGCCGATCACGGTTCGTTTCGTGGTCGAGGACGCTGCGTTTAACGCTTGGTTTGAAGTTGGCGGATGATTCAGTGAGCGAACCAGCAGCCAATTGCTGCCAGCGATTAACAAACCTGCGGCCAAAATGGCTGCGCAGATGAACGCAACTTGCGAGTTCTTCACGTCGAAATCCTCTTCAGAATGGTGGTTGGTGGTTGGCGGTTGGCGGTTGGCTCTACCGTTAAGCCTGTCAACGCAGATGGTAATTACTAGTAATGCGCCGGTCAGAATGCCTGCCAACTCTGTCGGCAATGCAGCTAGGCGTAGACCATTTTGCAAAATGACGATGGCGAACAAGCCAAGCAATGTTCCCCACACCGTGCCGCGCCCGCCGAATATGGACGTTCCGCCAAGCACGACTGCTGTAATCGCCATCAATTCATAGCCCGTGCCGGCGTCGGATTTGGCCTGACCCAGATGTGCCACGTAAATCACAGCGGCTAAACTCGCTGCTAAGCCGGATAGCACATAAACCAGCGCCGTTCGTTTGGCGACTGAGATGCCTGCATAGCTCGCACCTTCGGCGGAAAAGCCGATAGCGTAAATGCTGCGGCCAATGATGGTTCGATGAAGCAATAAAAAGAAAAAGACGGCGGCCGTAATCAGGATTAGGGTTTGCGGCGGCAAAAAGCTCAGCCAATAGCCCTGGCCAAGAAACAGAAAAGAACTTGGGAAATCAGAATAATTGGCAATGCCGCCAGTGATGCCTTCGGCCAAACCGCGAAAGAGCGAAAATGTGCCAAGTGTGACGATCAATGGTGGCAGTTTGAACCGCGCAATCATCAATGCGTTCAATCCTCCACCGGCCAAACCAACCATCAGCGCCAGCGTAACGCTCAGCCAGATTGGCAAGCCCGCGACTTTCCATATCCAGCCGCAGGAAATTGCCGCCAAGCCCATCATCGAACCCACCGAAAGATCAATGCCGCCTGTGATAATGACCGGTGTCAGCGCCAGCGCCAGCAAACCGATTTCGACACTCAAGCGAATGATTTCAAACCCGTTCGAACGCGAAAAGAAATTTTCGCCGATGACGCTGAACAACAGCGTTTCCGCTAAAAGCAGGATCAACAACGCCCATTCGTGATTTGGAAATAGACGTCGCCACACCGATTCTGTTGTTGCGAACGGCAATGAGTTAGCCATTTAATGAAGACTTGAATTTGATTTGTTTACAGGTGAATGAGCGCGGATTATAGTTGCGCGACTTCCGAATGAAAACTGATGAATGCAAATTATCCCCAATGCGCAATCAACTTTGACCCCGCCTTTTGATTTTGGGTCGTCTTAACAACTTTTCTCCGTTGGTCGGGTGCTGCCCGGTTGATTGGAGCTATAACTTCTTGGAGATCGAATCATGGATTTGACTGGAATACTTAACGATGTGCTCAGCGGCGATAACGTCAGCCAGATCAGCCAGGCGATAGGTGCTGATGAAGGTTCCACGAGCAATGCGATTCAGACTGCTTTGCCGATGTTGTTGGGTGGCTTGGCCAACAACAGCGCGACCGATGAAGGCGCGTCAGGGTTGGCTGGAGCTTTAGACCGCGATCACGACGGCAGTGTGCTGGATGACATCGGCGGATTGATCGCCGGCCAAATTGGCGGAAACGCTGGCAACGGCGCGGGAATTCTGGGGCATATTTTCGGTGGGCAGCACGAAACTGTTGCGCAAGGCGTCAGCCAAGCTAGCGGATTGGATATGGGGAAAGTCGGGCCGTTGTTGGCGATTCTGGCTCCGATTGTGATGGGAGCGATTGGCCGAGCTCGCCAAGGCGGCGGAGTTGGCACGTCCGACCTCGGCGGTTTGCTGGCCGGAGCCGCTCAACAAATGGGCGGAGGCAATTCCGGTTTGATGGGCATGCTGGGCGGTTTGCTGGATAAAAATCACGACGGTTCAGCAGTGGATGATGTCGTCGGAATGATTGGCGGAATGCTCGGTGGACGCCGGTAAGTTTTGTTGGATGGCGCGAAGGTGGCAGTGAATTACTCGCTGCCACCTTGTCACCCATCATCTGAAAATGACGAACTTCAAATACCAACACGGACGACTCAGCTACCTGAAAAAATCCACAGGCCAGGAACGCGGGCGCGAAGATTGGCAATTGACGCGCAACCGGGACGGTTCGGTAACGATGCGCTGTTTAGCCAGAACAGACAATTCCAAAATCGTTCGTGATGTGACTTATACGCGCAGCAAAGATGGCCGTCCGATGGATGCATTCATTCGGCTGCAAATTGGAACGCGCCTGATCGGCACTGGCTACTTTCGCGTCGAAGCCGACAAACTAATTGCCGTCGTTGACGGAGCTGAAACTGGCCACATTGTTCAAACCGTTAACATCCCCGCAGATTTTTTCTCGATTGTGACATACGCCGTGATGCTGGATGGATGGGCGATTTTCAATTACGACCGAGCGCAAAATGGCGAACAGAAACGCACGGTGTATAGTACGTCTATGCGTTGGAGCGGCATCGATGGCCCACTTGGCAAACTTGGAACCATTCGCCTGAATCTGCTCGGCGAAGAAGAAATCACCGTTCCCGCCGGAACCTTCAAAGCCTCTCACTTCACCATTGATTCTGATGAAGCGAACGTCCCAACCTCTCACCTGTGGGTTGCGGGCGAAGACAAAATTCTGCTCCGTTGCGATTCAGGCGAGATGGATCACGAGTTTGTGCTGACTTCGTGGATGACTGAGAAGCGTTAGCGATAACAGGATTTGGTTAGACCTGTACATCCTACCTTCAAGAGTTGCCTTTTAAGAACGCAGAAATTTGATGGTCAGCAAAAATTTTCAGTTCACAGGTAACCGGTGTAGTTGTATACTTCGCCCGTCTCAGCAAAACAAAGAAGCGGCACTAAGTCTTATCAAACTCAGAGTTGCAACAGCCATGTCGAGACAGACTCCGCACATAGAAGACGATTTTGCCAATCGTTTTGGCGAATAAGAAGCATGTAGCCAAGTTCTTATTCTTGTCACAATAACTTTCCATTTACTTAGGAGAAAAACCATGTCCGATAAATTTACAAGGCTTGATCTCAGCAAGATTCGGCAATTGCGGCAGTTTAAGATTGATTACAGCCGAGTTCGAAATCTAGAATATTTCGACAAATTCAATCTCAAACCTCAAACCTTTGATCAATACCGCAAATTGGTCCCATTTGTTACTTTACAAGTAGCGGCCCCGGCTCGTCCGACATTCCCCACGGACCTTCGATATTTGCAAAATTATTCAGCGACTCAGTTTCCAAAAGGACAATTTTTGGTGCTGGTCAACGATGATTTGTATCCAGCGATCAAAAACTCAATAGATCAGTATGTTCAGGATGTCGCCTACGAAGGTTACTTCGCCGTTGTTTATCGCATAAAAAATGGTACTCCGGCCGAATTGCGTAATTTCATCAAAAGTAAAATGCCAGTTGCTGGAGCGTTGATGGTGGGTAACTTGCCTGTGGCGTGGTTCGAAATGGAAGACGACTTTTTCAACGCGCACGCAGAGTTTCCCTGCGATTTGTATTACATGGACATGAATGGTACCTGGAATGATGCTGATGGCGACGGGAAATTTAACGGCCATCCTTCCAGCGTTGAGCCGGAAATTTGGATAGGACGTCTGTGGACGCCAACGTCGAACGGCAGTGACGCTTTATTGCTGAATGATTATTTCGACCGTAACCACAAATTCCGCAAAGGGCTTTTCGGATATTCCAATAAGGCTTTGGCGTATGTGGATGATGATTGGGCTGGGTTTGATGATTGTGCCTTTGACCAAATGTTTGCGCCTGCAAATATCGAAGTAATCACGGATCCCGCAACTACGGATGGAGATCGCTATAAGGCTGAAATCAATCAGCATCGTGCTTGGGCACAGGTTTGTGCCCACTCTTCGCCGGGAGGACATGCCTTCAGTGTTCCAACCGGGGGGGAATGGGTTCCCAACTCCTATTTGCGAGACATCAACCCGCCAAATGCTTATTTCTACAATCTATTTGCTTGTAGCAATGCGTTATTTACCCAAGCGGATTACATGGCTGGCTGGTATGTTTTCGACAAAACTGGCGGTTCAAAATGCAATGGCTTAGCGGCAGTGGGCAGTACAAAGACGGGGTCAATGCTTGCCTTTGAAAATTTCTACGGTCCAATGGGGGCAGGGAAAACAATTGGCGAAGCGTTTGTTGATTGGTGGGTTGCATTAGGAAACAGCCATGATCTCGGCGAACGCCAATGGTATTACGGAATGGTGCTACTAGGTGATCCCACTCTTAACTGGTGGTCTGGGGTCGTTCCTACACTGCGTGATCCCTTCGATGGAGACACGTTCGATCACTTTCCGCGCCGAACCAGTTTTCTTTGGGATCCTGTCGGTTTAAGCGGCACCACCTATAACATCGAAGTGGACGCCTTCGGTGCGCGAGTTGCTGGTAAGTGGGCAGCTGAAGCTGGGTTGACTTTCTTTGTTTCGAGCGCGCTTACGGATAACAGCTACGAGCAGATTTTTGTCGGAGCACAACGTGGACGGTGGCGTGTCCGTGCTCGAGTAGGCAACCGAGTCTGTCCGTGGAGTGACTGGCGTTATTTCACCTACACAATTTAGTCTGTTATTAAAACCGTTTGCATTTTTGCTTCGTTGGTCGAAAACTTCGATCAACGAAGCAATCAACGAAATCTAACGTTGAACATTGTGAACGCAGCGCACGGTGTCACGTGCGATCAATAACTCTTCGTCGGTTGGAATGACGTAGGCTTTTAACTGCGAATCGGCGGCGCTGATCAGTCCTTCGTTGCCGCCGGTCATCTTTGTATTTACCGACTCATCTAACTGCAAGCCGCACCATTCCAGTCCCTGACAAATCCGTGACCGAATTTCCGCGGCGTTTTCGCCGATGCCTCCCGTGAAGACGACAGCGTCGGCCCCGCCCATTGCCGCCAGATAAGCTCCGATGTATTTGCGCGCGCGATAACAGAACAGTTCGATAGCCAGCAAGGCGCGGCGGTCGTTGTTTTCGCGAGCTTCTTCCAGCAGTTCGCGCATATCGTTGGTCAGGCCGGAAATTCCCAGCAAACCGGATTGTTTGTTTAGCAAGCCTTCGGTTTCCTGCGCGGTCAACCCTTCTTTGGAAATCAGGAAGTCAATGATCGAAGCGTCAATGTCACCGGAGCGCGTTCCCATCACCAAACCTTCCAGCGGGGTCATGCCCATCGAAGTGTCAATCGAATCTCCGGCTTTGATGGCCGCCGCAGAGCACCCATTACCCAGATGGAGCGTGATGATATTGACTTGTTCGCGTTCGATGTTGGCCAGGTGCCGGTAACGATACGCGACGTACCGATGCGATGTGCCGTGAAAGCCGTAGCGACGAACTTTGTGGCGGCGGTAAAATTGATAGGGCAAGGCATACAGGTAAGCGTGTTCCGGCAGAGTCTGGTGAAACGCGGTGTCGAAGACGGCGACTTGCGGCATTCCGGTGCCCAGGAGTTCTCGGGTCGCCAGAATGCCTTTGATGTTGGATGGATTGTGCAGCGGAGCGAGGTCAATGCAGTCGTCTATGCCGCGCAACACTTCGTCACTGATCAGCACGGATTGTTTGAACCGCTCGCCTCCGTGAACGACACGATGGCCTACGGCGTGAATATCCGACACGCTTTGAATTTGGTCCAAGCCGGATTCCTGAGAACAAACCCAGCGAATGATGAGGTCTACCGCAGCGCGAATGTCGCGAAGCTGCGAAGTGGAACGTTGCTTGGATTTCCCTTCGACCTGAAACGAACAGACGGCTTCGCCGCCAATGCGTTCGATGATGCCACGAGCCAGACGCTGGTCGGCGTTCCGGGTAATTCGATCCAGATCGGTGGCGATAACCTGAAACTTGATGGAGGAGCTGCCGCAATTGAGTACGAGTACGTTCATGGCTTGGCATTACAGCAAAGAATCGGCAAGGAGTGAAGGCGTTTTTCAAAAATGTCGAACACGGAAATTCGCAACAATCGGCAAATGATCGGAAGCCATCAAGGCGTTACGGCTGCGGTGGAGTTTGGCTTCAACCAGTTCCAGGGCTTCGTCAAAGTAAATATGATCCAGATGCAGAAACGGCAGCAGGCCCGGATAGGTTTTCTTTCGCCCAAGGTGAAGCCGAATATCTGCACTCTGGAAATGTTCTTCCAGCAAACGCGAAGTCAGGCCACGCGTCCATTCGTTGAAATCTCCCAGTAAGACTCGAGGGCCGATGTGGTCGCCATTTTTCAGCACGTCTTCGTGCAGCAGTTTTTGTGCTTGATGCTTTCGTTCGACGAACGAAGTTCCCAGATGAACGTTGTAAATGTGCAGCGGCTGTTTGCCGTGCAGGTCTATGTCCACGCGTAAACATCCGCGCTGCTCTCGGCCGGACACGCTGATGTCGTGATTGCGAGCAGCCATCATTGGAAAGCGGCTCAACACGACGTTGCCATAAGCTCCGCCCTTCAATTGCCGGTTTTCGCCCAACCGGAAATCCAGTTCCAATTCGCGCGCAATGAAATGCGCCTGATCGTGTCGATCTTCGATTCCCTGAACGCAATGGACTTCTTGCAGGGCGACAATGTCAGCATTAATTTCGCGCAGAACTTCGACAATGCGATCAGGGCGCAACCGGCGATCAACGCCGATGCACTTATGAATGTTGTATGTGGCGACGCTAAATCGTGCTACTTCCTGCATGTCGGTTTACTCATTGTCTCGCCGTAAGGGCGCTTCATTGTTTGCAGTTGTCGCCGCTTCACGCAGAGCCCGCTCCTCTCGTTTGCCTTCGCGGTGAAGCTCAACCGCTTTGATGAAAAGGGAAATGGCCAGCCAGGCAGCAAATATTGCCAACGGGATTGAAATTACTCTTGGCCAAAAGATTGCGATAGCTGAAAACAGGAGCAACAGTAAACCGCCGCTGAACATAATTCGCGCTTCGGTTGGACTGAGGATTCGCCGGTTGGAAATTGCGGCGCTGACGGCATTGCTAATTCGGACGGCTCCGGCGGCAGTTCTGCCTGAACTCAAAGTGTCGAACTTGGCGCGCAATCTTTGAAGCCGTTTGTGCTGCGGCCTAGGCCGCTTTCGTTTCGCCGACAGCAAAATTTCTGTCGAGTTCTCCAAATCTTCCAGATACATTCGTTCCATTTCCTCGCCGAAGCGGTCATCTTCAACAACGACATCCAATTCCCAGTTGGTGATCCAGCTTGCCACGTTCAGATTGGATGAACCTACACGTGCCCAGCGGCCGTCAGCGACAGCGGTTTTGGCATGAATCATTGGGCCATTCCATTCATAAACCCGCACTCCGGCTTCGAGCAATGGGCGATAACCCGAACGTGACAGAGCACGCATCACGGGCAAATCGGTCGCTTGCGGAACCAGCAGGCGCACGTCCACTCCGTCCATTGCCGCAGCCCTGAGAGATTGCACGTACGGCGAGGTGCCGGCGAAATAAGCGTCAGTCAGCCACAGCGTTTCTTTGGCTGAAGCCGCGATCATTTGATCCAGGCGATACAATCCAGCGGAATTGGGTACGCTGGCCACGATTCGTAAATTGACGTCTCCGGCGGGCGGAATTTCGGATGATGAGACCAATGCGTCTTCAGGCAGCGGTGTTCCGGTTTCGGCCCAGGTTTGAGCAAACGCCTGTTCAAGGTCTGCGACGGCCGGACCTATGACTTTGATGCCAGTGTCGCGCCAGCCTTCAATTCCGTTTTCAGGTTTGCCAACCCACATTTGACCGACGCACAATCCGGCGACGAAGCTTACGTTGCCGTCAACCGTCAGCAGTTTGCGATGATCTCTGCCAAGCCATCCCAATGGGCTGTCAAACCGCGGTGGATTGAAGCAGCGCACCTCCACGCCAGCGGCTTTCAGAGAGCGCCAGAATTTGTTGGAAGTCGCCGTCAGGCCTCCTACCCAGTCGTAAATCAGGCGAACGGTGACGCCGGAGCGAGCCTTTTCGGCTAGCGCTTCGGCAAACAGTCGCCCCTGTTCGTCTTCGTGGATGATGTAACTTTCAAAGTGGATTGTTCGTTCGGCTGAACGAATGGCTTCAAGCCAGGCCGGATAGTTTTCGCGAGCGTCTTTCAGTAGCCAGACTTGATTGCCCGTAATCAGAGGGGCGCCAGCCGCGCGCTCGAAGGCTTGGCTGGCTTGAATACGAAAAGATTTAAGGCGCAACCGTTTGGGTCGTTGAATGGTTTGATACGACTGTCGCTCTTCTTTCATCTCGTCTGCCATTATACGTGAATCAATTCAGGAATTTCCCGGGAATGAATTTTGCCGTCTCAGGGAAGACTGATAAGCTGGTTACAGGAGAGACGACCATCAACATGTCACTACTTGTCAGTGCCAAAGATACGCATCTTAGCCGTTACAGGCAGATTGCCGAGACATTGGCCAAACATGGTTTCGGTTTTTTACTGAGTTTATTGGGGCTGGATCGGTTTCTGCCAATTCATCGTGAATCGTTTGGCGAAACTTCCAACAATCAATCGCTGACTCCGCCCCAGCATATCCGTTTGGCTATGGAAGAGCTTGGCCCGGCTTTTATCAAGCTTGGCCAGTTGCTCTCAACTCGGCCGGATTTGTTGCCTCCAGAATATTTGCTGGAGCTTGCAAAGCTGCAAGACGACGCGCCGCCTTTTGATACCGACCTTGCTATTGAGGTCATAGAGTCTGAGCTTAACCAGTCCGTCAAAGAGGTTTTTGCGAATTTTGACCGGCAACCGCTGGCTGCTGCTTCAATCGGGCAGGTACATGCGGCACGGTTGTTGGATGGCAGCGACGTCATAGTTAAAGTCCGACGTCCAAACGTTGTCGAGCAAATTGAAGAAGACCTGGAAATTTTACATAACCTGGCTGCGGCGGCGAACCGGCGCTGGGAATTTGCCAAGCGCTATGATTTGTTGGGGCTTATGCAGGAATTCGCGCTCACTTTGCGAGCCGAACTCGATTACATTCGCGAAGGGCAAAACGCCGACCGTTTTGCCGCCAACTTTGCTGCTGACAAAACCGTTCACATTCCGCGTGTGTATTGGGAAACGACGACTTCTCGCATTTTGACTCAAGAACGGATTGTCGGCGTGAAGGTCAGCGAGCTACACGCGCTAAACGAATTTGGCGTTGCCAATAACGAATTGGCGCAACGGGGCACGCAAGCGATTTTGAAGATGGTTTTTGAAGATGGTTTTTTTCATGCCGATCTTCATCCGGGGAATTTCTTTGTCGAACCCAACGGGCGATTTGGTTTGGTGGATTTCGGCATGGTTGGTGTGGTTGACGAACAGACTCAGGATTATCTGGCTAATCTGATTCTGGGTTTGTCGCGCCAGGATTACGACCGCCTGACGGATGCCGTGCTGGAACTTGAAGTGGTCAAACATCGGGTTGATCGGAATGAATTGCGCCGCGACCTGGAGCATCTGATCAAGCCCTATTTCGGGTTGACGCTCGGACAGGTCAAGCTTGCTCCGCTGTTTAACGAAACCTTTTCCGTCATTCGTCGACACAAACTGCACATTCCTCCGCATCTAGCGTTGTTGATTAAAACCATCATCATTGCTGAAGGCATCGGGACGCGACTTGATCCTGACTTTCACTTGACCGAAGTGATTGCTCCATATGCAGATCAAATGATGATTCGGTTATTTTCGCCACGCCGATTGGCAAAGAAATTAGGACAGGCAAGCTTGGACGTTGCGCGGCTTGGTGTGGAAATCCCGCAACAGCTTCGCCACATTCTGAACGAAATTGACCGAGGTGGTTTTGAAGTCGGCATGAAGCCTGGAACTTTCGAACCGCTGATTGATCGGCTGGAACGGTTGACCAACCGAATCGTCCTTGGAGTTATCGCGTCGGCGTTTATTGTGGGGCTGGCAATTCTGCTTTCGGTGTTTCGCCCCAGTGGTTGGGAGCACTGGGCGGGGCGAATGTTTGCCATTGGATTTTTCTTCGCTGTGTTGCTCGGCGCTTACCTGGCTTGGAGCATTCTTCGGCCTGGCAAACCCAAAAGTGAATGATTCGTGACGGCTTTTAGAAACCAAACGGTTGACAAAAGCATGCTCGCTTTCTAACATCCGGTTGTGTCAGTTGCTGCCGTAGAAAACATTCTCAAAGAATCGCGCAGCGCCATTCTCGATCTTTTAAAGACGAATGGCGCGATGAGCGTCGAGCAATTAGCCGAAGGGCTGGAAGTTTCGAAGGTTTGTGTGCGCCGTCACCTGAGTTTGTTGGAAAGTGACGGGTTAATTGCTTACGAGCAAGAGCGCCACGAACGCGGGCGGCCTCGCTTCATTTTCAAGCTGACGGATAAAGCGCGCTGTTTCTTTCCGCACATTTATGACGAATTTGCCAAAGAAGTGTTGGTTCACGTTGAACGCCAGTTTGGCGATGGGGCTTTACTCAAAGTTCTGAGCGCGAGGGCGAACGAGTTGATTGCTCAATTGCGGATTCAGTTTGCGGATTTGAGTTTCGATGACCGGGTCAAGACACTGATTGAAGTCATCAATGTCAAAGGTTATCTGGCTGAAGCGCGAAAACTGAAAGATGGCAGCTATCGCTTGCAGCAACGCAACTGTCCGACCGAAAGTGTTGCTGTTGCTTATCCACAGGTTTGCGAAGAAGAAATCCGGGTTTACCGTGAAACGCTCGAATGCGATGTGATTCGCGAATGCAGGATCGCAGACGGTTCGCAGCAGTGTGAATATCGCATTGTGCCGCGCAAGCTGACGCAAATTTCAAGGAAGACGAAAAAGTAAGAATGACTGAAACTGTTGCTGGAACAATTACTGAAGAAGTTGTCCTAAACGCATTGCAGGCGGTAAAAGACCCTGATCTGCACAAAGACATCGTGACGTTAAATATGATTCGCGATGTTTCGATTTGCGGTGGCATTGTCGGTTTTCGATTTGTGCTGACGACCCCCGCTTGTCCCGTTCGCGATCAACTGAAGTTCGAAGCCGAAAAGGCTGTGATGGCTATTCCGGGCGTTGAGCGTGTGGAAGTTAAAATGGATGCCGAAGTCCCCAAGGCTCGCGGTTCATTGGATAAAGCCGAGATTGCCGGAATCAATCACATCATTGCTGTTACTTCCGGCAAAGGCGGTGTGGGCAAATCTACGGTAGCGGTCAATCTGGCAGTTTCGCTGGGGTTGATGGGCGCGCGAGTTGGCATCGTGGACACGGACATTTACGGGCCGAATGTTCCAATCATGATGGGCGGTCGCGATATGCCTTTGGTACGAAACGACAAGATCATTCCTCCGGTTTACCACGGTGTCAAAACCATGAGCATTGGGTTGCTCAATCCTGGCGACAAGGCCGTTGTTTGGCGCGGACCGATGCTGACTTCGGCGGTTTCACAGTTTTTGCGGCAGGTCGAATGGGGCGAGCTGGATTACCTTGTGGTTGATATGCCGCCCGGAACGGGCGACGTTCAGTTAAGTTTGGCGCAGATGGTTTCCATTGCCGGGGCTGTACTGGTGACGACCCCGCAGGAAGTTGCACTGAGTGATGTTCGAAAGGCTTACAATATGTTTGAGCAATTGAATGTTCCTATGCTGGGTGTAGTGGAGAACATGAGCTATTTCGAATGCGCGCACGGAGAAAAATATTTTATCTTTGGCAATGGCGGCGGCGAAGCTCTGGCAGGAAACTTTGATATTCCGTTTTTGGGAGCTGTTCCGATTGCAGTCAGCATTCGCGAAGGTGGTGATCTGGGCGTGCCCATTGTCATCAGCCAGCCGAACAGTCCACAAGCCAAGGCTTTGAATCAGGTGGCTCAAAATGTCGCGGCTCAGACCAGCATTGCAGCAATCAAAGCAAATAAGGCACTCCCTATTTTGAATTTGAAAAAGTGATTTGAAAGTCTTTTTATCTGTCGTTATCTTTGAACAGCGCACTTTCCAAAGTTGCTGAAAAATTTTGATAACGCAATCATCATTAACTTTCCGGCGGGTTTAACGCCTGTCGAGTTCTTCAAAAGGAGAATAAAACAATGAATCTGACTTTAACTGAAACTGCAGTTGGTGAAGTACGAAAGTTCATCGAATCTGAAAATGTTGGCACGGATGGAGGGCTGCGCGTGCGTGTGGTTCCAGGCGGATGCTCCGGTTTCCAGTATGGCATGAACATTGAAGAAGCCCCTCAGGCCACAGACGAAGTCGTAGAAACTTCCGGGCTACGGGTTTTCGTGGATATGTTTAGTGCTCAGTATCTGGAAAATGTGCAGATTGATTACGTCAACAGCGTGATGGGGTCAGGCTTCACTTTTAACAACCCGAATGCTTCGGGTGGTTGCGGCTGCGGCACATCGTTTTCTGCCTAAACTTGCTGTGAATTGCGAAACGGCTTTCGGTGCAATCATCGAAAGCCGTTTTTTTGTTCGGTTCTTATCAGTAATTATTCTTATTACTGATTATTGACAGTTCGGTAGGACCTGAATATTATGCAAATTAGATCCGCCAATGAATTTACGAAACACAAAACAACGTCAGGCAATTCTTGACGCCATCGAGGCTCACGGTGGTCATTTGACTGCTGAAGAGGTTTATAAAATCGTCAAACGCCGTCATCCGCGCTTAAGCTTGGGGACGGTTTACCGCAATTTGCGAGTATTAGCTGGACAAGGCGCAGTGCGCGAACTCGATTTTGGGATGGCCATCACTCACTTCGAAACGACGAAGGATTCTCATTACCATCTCGTTTGCAGGCTTTGTGGCGGAATTGTTGACGTTGAAATTGAGCTTGAAAAGAAATTGATGGCCTTGGTTGAAAAAGCCAAAACTATTGGCGGATTTCAAATCGAAGAACACAGGCTCGACTTTGTTGGTGTCTGTGAAAGGTGCCAGGTCAAGCCCTCGCAAACTGCGAACCAGGTCCGCGGGCTGAAAGCTCGATAAAGTTTTTCCTTCCGTTTTTTATTCTTGGAGAAATACGACATGCCGCTTCTTAAAGGCTCAAAGACGCACGCGAATTTGATCAAAGCATTTGCAGGCGAATCGCAAGCCAATCGCCGTTATTTATATTTTGCGCGTCAAGCCGATATTGAAGGCTATCCTGATATCGCGGGTTTGTTTCGCGACACTGCAGAAGGCGAGGCCGGGCACGCATACGGCCATCTGGATTTTTTGAAGGAAGTTGGCGATCCGGTCACTGAGCAGCCGTTCGGCAATACCTTGGCCAATTTAAAGTCCGCGATTGCCAGCGAAACATACGAATTCACAGAAATGTATCCAAGCTTTGCCCGCCTGGCGCGCGAAGAAGGATTTGAGGAAATCGCAGAGTGGTTTGAGACCTTGGCGCGCGCCGAACGGTCGCACGCTGGACGTTTTCAAAAAGGTCTCGATTCAATCAGCTAAGCATACGCTGGCTGTGGTAAAAAAAAATAAAACTGAACGGGCCTTCCGTTCGATCAAGGAGAAGACAATGAACAAAAGGAAGTTGATGACGTTGTTCGCAGCAGTTGCGGTCGCTGCGATTTCGTTGGCGTCAACGTATGAGGTGAATGCTCAGAGTAACCAGTCATGGTGGCCTGACCAGCTTGACCTTACCCCGCTGCGACAGCAAGACGCCAAAGCTAACCCAATGGGAGAAAAGTTCGACTATGCTAAGGAGTTTGCGAAACTCGATCTCAATGCCGTTAAGCAGGACATCAAGAAGGTCTTGACGACCTCGCAGTCCTGGTGGCCTGCCGATTATGGAAACTACGGCCCCTTCTTTATCCGAATGGCCTGGCACAGCGCTGGAACCTACCGTGTGGCTGACGGGCGCGGAGGAGCAGGCGGTGGGCAACAACGATTCGAACCGCTTAACAGTTGGCCTGATAACGCCAATCTCGACAAAGCGCGACGCTTGCTTTGGCCGGTCAAGCAGAAATACGGTCAGAAACTTTCCTGGGCTGATCTGATGGTTTTGACTGGAAACGTCGCGCTGGAATCTATGGGCTTCAAAACCTATGGCTTTGCAGGTGGACGAGCTGACGACTGGGCAGCAGACCAAGTATTTTGGGGACCAGAGAAAAAATGGTTGGCCGATGAACGCTATAGCGGGGATCGCAAACTCGCAAACCCTCTTGCTGCTGTGCAAATGGGATTGATCTACGTGAACCCAGAGGGACCCAACGGTAATCCAGATCCTTTGGCAGCCGCGAAAGACATTCGCGAAACCTTTGGACGCATGGCGATGAATGACGAAGAAACGGTCGCACTTATTGCGGGCGGTCACACCTTCGGCAAGGCGCATGGCGCTTACGATCCAGGTAAATGCGTGGGACCCGAACCTGCCGCCGCAGGCATTGAGCAGCAAGGTCTTGGCTGGGAAAACAAGTGCGGTAAAGGCAACGCGGGAGACACCGTCACAAGCGGGCTGGAAGGCGCGTGGTCATCCAAGCCGACTGCCTGGAGTTCAGAGTATCTCAAGAACTTGTTTGCTTATGATTGGGTGAAAACCAAGAGCCCTGCTGGTGCGACACAGTGGATCCCTGCGAATGGTCAGGCTGCGAATGTGGTGCCGGATGCGCACGATCCCTCAAAAGGACATGCGCCGATCATGTTCACTACAGATCTAGCACTGAAATTCGACCCAAGCTACCAGAAGATTGCCAAGCGCTTCGCAGAGAATCCGGAGGAATACAGGCTTGCGTTTGCGAAAGCGTGGTTCAAGTTAACTCACCGCGATCTGGGCCCGCGTTCACGCTATATTGGTCCGGAAATTCCGAAAGAAGATTTGATTTGGCAGGACCCACTTCCCAAAGTTTCTTATAAGCAGATAGACACGAAAGATGTGGTGGCGCTGAAAGCCAAGATTCTTGCATCGGGCTTAACCGTGCCTGAGTTAGTTCGGACAGCTTGGGCTTCGGCCTCCACGTTCCGCGGCACCGACATGCGTGGTGGCGCGAACGGTGCGCACATTCGTTTGGCGCCGCAGAAGGATTGGGAAGTTAACAATCCGACCGAGCTGGCCAAGGTGTTGGGGCGTTTGGAAGAAATTCAGAAAAGCTTTAATGCGCAGCCTGGCGGCAAGAAGGTTTCGCTTGCCGACCTGATCGTGTTGGGAGGTGGTGCAGCGATTGAGCAGGCCGCGAAGGCTGCAGGTCATACTGTGGTGGTTCCCTTTACGGCAGGGCGCGTGGATGCATCCGAAGCGCAAACCGACGTGATGTCTTTTGCCCCACTGGAACCGACTGCGGATGGTTTCCGCAATTACTTCCGCCAAGGTCAGCGCCTGTCGCCGGCTGAGATGTTGATCGAACGAGCAAACCTGTTGACACTGACTGTTCCTGAAATGACTGTTCTCGTCGGCGGGATGCGGGCGCTGAATGCCAATGCTGGACAAACGAATCAGGGCGTGTTCACTGCTAAACCCGGAACCTTGAGCAATGATTTCTTTGTGAACCTGCTCGATATGTCCACAAAATGGAGCAAATCCTCCACGTCCGAGGGCATATATGAGGGAGTTGATCGCGTGACCGGCAAGGTCAAGTGGACAGCAACCCCTGTTGATTTGGTATTCGGGTCAAACTCTGAGTTGCGGGCGATTTCAGAGTTTTATGCTGAGGCCGATAGCAAAGAGAAATTCGTCAAGGACTTTGTCAAAGCCTGGGCCAAAGTGATGAATCTCGACCGCTTCGACCTGCCGTAAATCTGGAGCGAGACGCTTTTCCAGGCATGATGCGTTTCGTTCCGTTGAAATTCGGTTATTGCTAATCGTATTGGCGGTCGGTGGTTTGGCTGGTAAGGGGGTTTTTCCAATCTCTTGCCAGCCATCTCTTGCTCTTGACCGCCAATACATTTCCTTGCAGTTGTAACCCGCCTTGCTGCCTTTGCGAACATTCGCTATAACTTCACTGCAATCCTCTGAAAGTATTCAACGAATAAAATCTTCAAGACGGCAACGCCAGTTGATTCAGAACTGCGTCGCCGTGTGCGAGAGAATAACGCCGCGCCGCCCACCAAGGGAGACGCAACAATTTTAGGAGAGCTTATGACTTCTGTGATATGGCAACGCTGGGCAACAAAACTTTGTCTTGCTGCGTTCACGGCTTTTGCAGTGTTTGCTGTCGCGTGCAATAACCAACCGGCAGAACCGGCTTACACGCCGGAAATTCTGCCACTTCCGGCGGGGCTGGAAAAACTGGAAGCAATGGCGATTCCGTCCAGCAACCCCATGACACCTGAAAAGGTGGCGCTCGGACGGCAACTGTTTTTCGACAAACGCCTGAGCGTGGATGGTTCGCGTTCGTGTTATTCGTGCCATGTGTGTGAAAAAGGGCTGACGGATGGTTTGCCCAAAGCTATTGGAGCGGGAAACAAACAATTGACGCGCAGCAGTCCGACGCTTTGGAACATCGGGTACCACAAAGAATTGTATTGGGATGGCCGCAGCAAATCGCTAGAGGCGCAAGGCAAAGCGGCCTGGCAAGGCGGAAATATGGGCGCCAAGGATCACGAAGCTGAGATCATTGCCAAGATCAACGCTGTCGCTGGATACAAGGCCCAATTCCAGAAAGTGTTTGGCAAAGATGCCGATGCCGATAACATTTTCCAGGCCATCGCGGCTTATGAGCGAACCATCGTCAATGGAAATGACGAAACTCCGTTTGATCGTTGGCAAGTCAAAGGCGATCAATCCGCGGTCAGTGATCAGGTCAAGCGCGGTTATGAAGTGTTCAAATCAGCCAACTGTAACAAATGCCATGACGGCCACTTGTTCACCGACATGCAATTTCACAACATTGGCATTGGCATGGAGGCCGAACCAGACAAGTTGGATAAAGGCCGCGTTGCGGCTTTGAAAGAGTTGAAGGATGACGATCCGGAAAAGGTGAAATGGACTGGAGCGTTCAAAACTCCGACGCTGCGTGATGTTGCGAAATCAGCGCCGTATTTCCACGACGGAAGCGCCGCGACTCTGGAAGAGGCCGTTGAAATCATGACCGGTGGTGGAAAACCAAATAAGTTTTTGGATAAAGCCAACCTGAAGAAAGCTAATCTGACTCAGGCGCAAAAAGACGATTTGATCGCTTTTCTGAAATCGCTGAGCACAGACAAGTGCAACGTGGCCGAACCCAAATTGCCCTAATCGGCAGGGATACTAGGCAGGATATACAGAATTCGACAAGGTGAAATCCGTCTTGAAGAATTCTGTTTTCCTGTCTGTTTTGTTTTGAATCTGAGTATGACTCAAGCAGTGTTACAACCTGAAGTTGCCGACCGGATTCGCGCCGAATATGACGCTTTGCGCGGCGCGGTTGGTGTGATTGATGTTTCGTCGGCCGGGAAGTTGAAGTTGAGCGGTAAAAACGCCGTGCAATTTCTGAATGGGCTGGTCAGCAACGAAGTAAAAAGCTTGCAACCTGGCGAAGGTGTGTTGGCGACATTCCCCACTTTGCAGGGCAAACTCGCGGCGCTTTGCCGGATATACAACATCGAAGAGCAGTTGTTGATCGAGTTGGACGCTATCAATCGCGAAAAGATCTTCAAGAACTTGAGCCGTTTTGTTCCGGCGGGAGAGTTTTTCGTTACGGATGCGAGTGGTGATTTGTCGCTAATTTCGCTCTCCGGGCCACGTTCGGCTGAACTGGTCGAAGCACTGACCGGCCAACCGGCTGAATCCGCTGACCTGAAAATCGCCAAACGCCAAATTGCCGGTGTTGACGTTTTGATTGCGACTCACCGCCGTTGTTTAGAAACAGGTTTTGACCTTTTTGTTGAGGCTGAAGCTGCGGCAAATATACGTGAGGCAATTGCGGAGATCGGCAAGGTTTTTGGTGCTCGTGAAGTTGGCGAAGCGACTTTTGAACTAATCCGCATTGAAGATGGTATGCCGCGCGAAGGTGTTGATGCTGGTGAAGAGTACATCATTCTGGAATCCGAACTCGAAGCAGCGGTCAGTTACACCAAAGGCTGTTACCTGGGGCAGGAAGTTATTGCCAGAATTCACTGGCGTGGCCAGCCGGCCAAACGGTTGCGCGGCTTTTTGATCGAAGCTGAGGATTTACCGCCGCGCGGGACTGAATTGTTTGCCGTTGAAGGGCAATTGGCTGGACGGCGCGCAGGCGAAATTACCAGCAGCATTTTTAGTTTTGCTTTGAATCAAAAGATCGCGCTGGGTTACGCTCATCGTTACTGTCTGGAGCCTGGAACTGAGTTTATTTTGAAGCAAGGTGAAGTGGAGCTGGGCCAGGCGCGGCTCGTCGAATTGCCGTTTATCAAGAAATAGAAAATGGAAGAACAACCGAAAACCGACCTGGATTGGAATCTCGAATCTGCCGAACTGGCATACAGCGTAATTGCCCGCTATGTTGAACACACGCAGATTTCAGGAATCCTGATTGCGGTGATGGCCAGCGCGCTGGGCGAAGATCGCGTTGCGCCAATTGTTGAAAGCGGTCATTGGCAAAGCTTTATGGCCAGCAAGCGCGAACTTGCAGACGCGAAAGCGGATATTGAACAGTTGACGGTTTTGATCGAACGATTGCGAAATCCGTCCAATTCTTAATGGAGTTATGTACAGATGCCCAATTACGGAATCATCACTGCAGAAGAGTTGAAAGCGCAAATGGATGCCGGGGAAAAATTTCGTCTGATTGACGTGCGCGAAGCTCACGAATACGACTACGCTAAAATCGCCGGAGCGGAGTTGAAGCCGCTCGGGCAAATCATGAATTGGTCCCAGGAACTGGCAGATAAAGACGAAGCGATCGTTCTGCATTGCCATCATGGAATGCGATCAGATCGCGCTTGCCAATTTCTGGCAGCACAAGGTTTCAGCAACCTGAAAAACATGATTGGCGGAATTGATGAATGGTCGTTAAAAGTGGATTCGTCTGTTCCTCGGTATTGATGAGCACTCTGCCTGAAGAATATTTGCTAGGGGTCGAACTATTTAACAGCGGCAAATTCTTTGATTGCCACGAAGCCTGGGAAATTGTTTGGCTGAATGCGGCAGGCGATGATCGCGAATTTTTGCACGCGATGATTCAGGTGGCCGCCGCATTGCATCATGTTCAGAGAGGCAATGTGAAAGGCGCTGACAGTGTTGGGCGCAGAGCAATGGGCAAGCTGGCAATGTTGCCTGCCGAAGTCATGCGGCTCGACACAGGTAAATTTCGTTCGTCGTTGGGGAATTTTCTGGCGCAACTCTCACCGCCTTTTCCTAAAATCAAATTACAAGGCGAAGACTAATGAACCAAAAAACACGGATCGCATTGCTTTCCTGCTGGCTGGGCGTGATGGCGTTTTTCAGTTTTGTCGTTGCTCCTGCTGCGTTCAAGGTATTACCCACACAGCATTTGGCCGGGCAAGTTGTTTCGCGCACATTGGGTGTTACGGAAGTCATCGGCTTGATTATCGGCGGAGTGTTGCTGGTATTGTTGCTGGCTGCGCGCGGGCGAAAGACAAAAGCATTTCAATTTGAGCTGGCCGTTGTGGCGTTGATGACTGCGGCAATGGCGATGTCGAAAGTTGTTTCGGGATGGATGCACAGTTTGCGTTTGCAAGCGGGAGAAGGTTTGTATGCTTTGCCGATGAGCGATCCGGTTCGATCGAGTTTTGATCGACTCCACAAATACTCGGTCGGGCTGACCGGGTTGGCAATGCTCGGCGCGATTGTTTTGATTGTGATTTTGATTCGTCGAACGGATGGAGCACGCGGCAATGCCTGATCTCGATCCTGAAAAGCTCAGCTTTGAATTTACTGCAGGTCTCGGCAAGCCTCGTTTAGATGATTTTGTCGCTCGTGAACTTCCCAAAATCAGCCTGACTCGAATTCGCCGATTGATTGCTGAAAATGACGTCTTGGTTAACGGACAAAACTCCTTGAAAGGTGTTCGCTTGGCCGAAGGCGACCGGGTCAGCGTCAAGATCTTCGCCGCAGAAAAATCTTCAGCAACACCCGAGCCGATTCCACTCGAAATTCTCTACGAAGACGATGCCCTGATTGTCATCAACAAACCTGTAAATTTGCTGGTTCACCCATCGCACAGCGAAAAATCCGGGACCTTGCTGAATGGATTGGCTTATCACTTTTGGCAAACTGCTGGCGAACCGGTTCGGCCAGGATTGATTCACCGGTTAGACCGTAATACTTCCGGTGTGATTGTGCTGGCAAAAAATGAACGAGCGCACCGAACTTTGTCGAAGCATTTTCGTGAACGCTGGGTAAAGAAGTTTTATCTGGCGTTGGTCAGCGGACGTGTTGAGCAGAACAGCGGTGAAATTGACGCGCCGATTGGTTCGAAAGAGGGAAAAGATGTTTGGCCTCGCTGGCAGGTGATGAGCGAGCACGATGGCGGCAAACCGGCCAGAACGTTGTACAAAGTCTTGCGACGATTTGCCGCGCACACCTTGCTGGAGTTAGAGCCTCAAACAGGCCGCACACACCAGCTTCGCATCCATTGCAATTTAATTGGTCATCCGATTGTCGGCGATCCCATTTACCGCTCTGCGATGCCAGAGCCTGACCCCTTGGTAAGTCCACATCGGATCAAAAACCATCTGCTTCACGCTTCTCAGTTGATCTTTCGCCATCCGGCGGGCGGCAGGGAACTAAACATTGAAGCTCCAATGCCTGAGCAAATGCGTGCTGTGATTGCTGCTTTGTAATTGGTGAACAGGCTGAAATGAAATATGGTCCTGTAGATTCGACTCTACAACCAACATCTCACCTGTTCACCGATGAGGCTGAAAAATTACAAGCTGCCACTTTTGGGGCGCATAGGTCGATGCAGGCGAGCCGACGCCGTCTCTTTGTCAAGCTTTTGGGAAGGCGTCGTTTTAGTGCTCGCCTCGTTACTGATCTTCTGACCCGCTGCCTTCTGTTCGTTTCACATCCTTCTTGGCGTCGGCTTTATCGTCTTTGACGGTTTTCAGCAGTTCCTGCCAATCCAGCCAGCCTTGTTTGCCGCGAATCCATTTTTCGAACCAGTTGAATTCGGCGATTGCTTTGACCAGTTGGTTGCGAGGATCGGTTATGCCGTGAGTCGTGCCAGGGTAAACCATGAACTCCGTGGGGACACCGAGCTTCTTCAAGGCCATGTGCAGTTCTTCGCTTTGTGGGCGAGGCACGCGCGGGTCGCCATCTACGACGTGAATCAGCGTAGGCGTCTTGGCGTTCTTGATGAATTTCAGCGGAGACACGTCCCAATATTTGGCGAAGTCTTCGTACGGTGGTTTGCCGCCGTAATAAAACTCGCGATTGCGTTGGACGTCGCTTTGCGCGTACATCGAAATCCAATTGACTGCGCCTGCGCCGGACGAAATCGCCTTGAACCGGTCGGTGTGCGTTAGAATCCAGTTCGACCAATGGCCGCCCGCGCTCCAACCCATCGCACCCATCTTATCGCCATCCACCAAGCCCTGAGCAATCAAATGATCCACGCCGGTCATGATGTCGTCGTAGCCTTGGCGGAAATAATCGCCGCCAATTTCCATCTTGTGTTTTTCGCCGTAATTTGTGGATCCGCGATAGTTCGGACACAAGACGGCGTAACCGGCTCCGGCGTAAATTTGCGCTCCGTAACCGGGATTGAATCGCAGCACATCCGCGCCCGCAGGGCCTCCGTGAATTTGCACAATCAGCGGGTAGCGTTTGCCGCGTTCGTAATTAACGGGTTTGACCAGCACGCCTTCGACCAGTTTGCCGTCGCTGGATTTCCATTGAATGGCTTCGGTTTCGCCCAGCGCGATGTTTTTGATTTGCGGATTGGCATCGGTCAGTTGTTTCCAGCTTGAGCGGTTGCCGATGGTTGCCAGCGATGTCGCCACAAAGTAATTCGTCGGTGCATTGGAATCCGAAAAGCTGACGACCAGCCGTTTGGTGTCGTCGTCTTGAAGGACGGTCGCCACGCCTTTTTCATTGGTGACTTGCGCGACTTTGCCGGTTTCCGTCGAAAGCGCGAATAGTTGGTTGGTGGCTCGCCAGCCTTCGTTGAAGTAAATCGTTTTGCCGTCTTCGGACCAGAAATTGACGGACGCATCGCCATCGAATCCATCGCCAAGTTCTTTCCATTGCCCGCCAGCCACGGGACGAATGTTGACGCGCCCGTTGCGGAAGTATTCGAAGTTATAGGAAGCGGAGAAGGCGATCCATTTGCTGTCGGGCGAAAAACTCAACTCACTTTCGCCGATTTCCTTGTTGTTGGTCAGGCGTTCGATCTTTCCAGTGGCGGCTTCCAGCAAGTACAGGTCAGCGTAAATCCCGGCTTCAGTGACGGTGCGCTGGTAACGATCTTTGGGTGTGCCGGTGTAGCCAATCCATTTTGAATCGTCAGAAATCGTCACACTGCCGACGCTGTATTCTGGCGAAGACGTCAGTCGCGATTCTTTGTTGCCGTCCAAATCCAGCGCCCACAGATGGTTGAGCGGCGGTTCTTCGTTGCGAATGCGCACGGTGAATTTTTGCTCGATGCGCTCTTTGTTGGCTTTGTCCACGGTGTCTGGCGAAACGAAGTAAATGCGGCGGCTGTCCGGCGAAAACTGCCACGAAGTAATCGGCGTCGAGTGTTTTGTCAGTTGCTGTGGTTTGGCGGTTTCGATCTCAGCAACTGGCAACGCCCAGATTTGTTGTTCGTCAGCTTTGCCTGCGGAAAAGGCCAGCCATTTTCCGTCTTTGCTGAACGCGAATTGGCCAACGCCGTCTTTGGCTTCAGTGATTTTGCGCGCTTCGCCACCGTCTGGGCGCATCAGGTAAAGTTGGTTTTGTGCCGTTGCCGAAGCCGGGGCTTCGCGGTCAGAAACAAAGACGAAAAACTTGCCATCGCGTGACCAGCGAGCGTTGCCTTCGTTTTTATCTTTGGTGAAGGTCATCTGTCGGGTCGAAGCAAGTCCGCCATCCATCGAAACGAGATAGACATCTGTGTAGCGTTTGGCAGCTTTCCAATCGGGAACGCTCAAGGAGTAAAGTGCCCATTTGCCATCCGGGCTGATCGCAGGCGAGCTGGGCTGACGGATTTCCTGCGAATCCATAAACGTCATCGGGCGTTTGTTTTGGGCCGATGCTGGCGGAACGGTCAGGTTGAACAAACAAAGGCCGATGATGCCAAGGGCAAAGACAAGTTTTCGATTGAGCAGATGAGCAGTATTCATTTCGCGTCTCCAGAATGCAGTGCAGGTTTTTCGACCTGCGCAGAGTTCACTATTCAAGCCTTCAAGAAATCAGAACATTCTTGAGCAGAAGGCAGGCGCAGTTTGGAAAACCTGCGCTCCAATTTTGGCGGTATGAGTGACGCGCGGAAAGTAATTCTTCTTGTTCTGAAGCTCAAGCCTCGCATTGGTGCAGAACGCGTTGACCGGCAACTAAATGGCTTTTATAGTCCGTCGCCATAAGGTCTTACCAAATCACGAAAAGGAATCGGAAGTGAATGAAATTCAACAGAAAGCTGTTCAGCGTCGTGCTGTTGTGCGTGCTGGCAGGAGTTTTACTGGCTCAAGAACACATACCGCAAAATGCAAAGAATCCCTTTGCCGGAAACGCAGCGGCGATTGCTGCCGGATCTCGGTTGTATGAGCAGGCTTGCCAGTCGTGTCACGGCGGGGAAGCGAAAGGCGGAGAACGCGCTCCGGCGCTGGCGAGCGGCAGCTTTCGCCGAGGCAATCTGGATGGCGAAATCTTCCTGAACATTCGCAACGGAATTCCCAGCACGCAGATGCCTCCGTTCAAACGACTGACTACCGATCAAGTCTGGCAATTGGTCAGTTACATTCGCAGTTTGAGCGCAACGGCAACAGCCAACACCGAAACTGTCGCTGGAAATTTGTTGGCTGGCGAACAACTCTTTTTTGGCAAAGCAAACTGCGCAGCCTGTCATGAAATCAACGCTCACGGAGCAAGTGTCGGCCCGGATTTATCCACTGCCGGCCGGCATTCGGCGGAACTGTTGAAGCAGAAGATTCTTGATCCTGCGACCAGCACAAATCAGAACGCGCGCGGACGCAGACGGACTCCGGGCGGAGTCGTTGTTGTCAAAACCAAAGACGGCAAAGAATTGCGCGGCATCCGACGCAGCGAAGACACCTATTCGATGGTGCTGGTTGATTCGACGGGAAAGCTGCACTTGCTGGAGAAAAAGAACCTGAGGGATATTCGCGTCGAAGCCGGTTCGCTGATGCCCGCCGATTACAGCCAGAAATTGTCTGAAGCCGAGATTCAAAACCTGGTGGCGTATCTGAAATCCTGCAACGGACGCGATCTGGCCAAAACTGCCGAGGCGGAAATTCCGGGCGGATTGAGTTACGAACGCATTCGTAATGCCGCTGCTGAGCCGCACAACTGGCTGACGTATTGGGGCGAATATTCGGGCAAACACTTTTCCGCCTTGAAGCAGGTCAACACAATGAACGTCGCTCAGTTGCAGGCTCGTTGGGCGGTGCAAATGCCTGGCGATACTTTGCTGGAAGCGACGCCGCTGGTGATTGATGGCGTGATGTACACCAGCGGAATGCCCGGCGAGGTCTACGCGTTGGACGCACGGTCGGGGCTGCAAATCTGGAAATACGAGCGCAAACAAAAAGTCGTCAATCCTTTTGAAAGCAACCGCTTCAACAGGGGCGTAGCGGTCCTGGGCAATCGAGTCTTTTTCGGCACGTTGGATTGTGTGTTGATCGCTCTGGATGCGCGCACTGGCCAGCCGCTGTGGGAAGTTCAAGTTGCCGACACGATGCAGGGATTCAGCATTACTTCGCCGCCGCTGGTGGTCAAAGACAAGATCATTGTTGGCGTTGCGGGCGGCGAATACGGCGTACGCGGTTTTCTGGACGCTTACGATGCCAAAACGGGCAAACGGCTCTGGAGATTTAATTCGATTCCGGGACCGGGCGAGTTCGGTAACGACACCTGGAAAGGCGAAAGCTGGAAAACGGGCGGCGGGGCGACGTGGTTGACCGGCAGTTACGATGCCGAATTGGATTTGCTTTACTGGACAATTGGCAATCCGGGACCGGATATGGATGCCGAAATCCGCAAAGGCGATAACCTGTTTTCATGCTCAGTGGTTGCGCTTGATCCCAACACGGGGCAGCGCAAATGGCATTATCAGTTTTCGCCGAATGACGATCACGACTGGGATGCGAATCAAGATGTGATTCTGGTGGATCGTCTTTGGCAGGGTCAGCCGCGCAAGTTGATGATTCAAGCGAATCGCAACGGATTCTTTTATGTGCTGGATCGAACCAATGGGAAGTTGCTGCATGCTGCGCCATATGTTCGCCAAACCTGGAATGCAGGATTTGACGCCAACGGACGACCGAAGTTTCTGCCGAAATCTGGAGCAACGCCGGAAGGCAACGAAGTGTTTCCATCGTTGGTCGGCGGCACAAACTGGCAAGCTCCGTCTTATGACGCGTTGCTGAACTCGCTGTTTCTGGTGTTTGCGGAATCTGGCAATCGCTATGTCAGATCGGACATGGCGTATGAACCCGGAAAAGGTTATTGGGGCGGACGCACTCTGCCGGCAGGCGAAAACAACTACGCAGGCATTCGCGCATTGGACGCTTCGACAGGCGCGAAAAAATGGGAATACAAAATCTCACAAGGTTCGTTGGCTGCCGGAGTGATGGCGACAGCGGGCGGAGTTGTGTTTGCCGGAACGCGTGAAGGTAATTTGATCGCGTTGGAATCCAAAACTGGCAAATTGTTGTGGCGATTCCAGACCGGCGGCACGATTGCTTCTGCGCCGATCAGTTACGCGATTAATGGAAAACAGTTCGTCGCGTTGGCGGCGGGCGGAGTGCTGTACAGCTTTGCGTTGCCGGAATAACCGGTTTCAGGAGGATTGATGAACAAACAGGTATCGAAAGTTTTTCTCTTATTGATGTTGACGATCGCAACGATTGCGGCGCGGGCTCAGCAAGCCCAGGTCAATTTGGACTGGAATCCGCAAAAGAACACCGAAAATCTGGTTCCGTTCGGCGCCAATCAGGTTTCGCCGGAAGTGCGCGATGACCGCACGGTGATATTCAAAGTCAAAGCACCCAAAGCTCAGGAGGTCTTACTGGCGGCAGGGCCGTTGTTGCTGGCGCTTGGCAAAACGGCGCCAATCCCATTCCAGAAAAGCGACGACGGCGTTTGGACACTGAAAGTCGGGCCAGTGAAGCCGAACATTTACGTGTACAAGCTAACGATTGATGGCGCGACCGTGCCCGATCCGAACAATACTATTGCCGGAGTTGGCGGCCAACCGCCATATAGTCAGTTGGTCGTTCACGGCGACGGTCCAGCGTATTACGACGCGCGCAACGTTCCGCACGGGGCTGTGACTCGTCACGTTTACCATTCCGACGTGACGAACGGCGAGCGCGAAATGTTCGTGTACACGCCGCCCGGTTACACCCGGTCGAAAAAGTATCCGGTACTGTATCTGGTGGGTGGCAGTGGCGAAGTGGCTCCGAACTGGTCGTTGGAAGGACGCGCAAATTTCATCCTCGACAACTTGCTGGCCGAAGGCAAAGCCGTGCCGATGATTATCGCCATGCCAAACAATCAAGTCGTGCATCGCAGCCATCCCAAACACGTCGAACTGACCTTCAAGCTCTTTGACGAAGAGTTGCGCAAGCACATCGTTCCTTTCATCGAACAGAATTACAGCGTGCAAGCCAATCGCAAAGGCCGCGCACTGGCTGGGCTTTCGATGGGCGGCCGGCACACTCAGTTTGTCGGCTTCAAATCGCTTGATCTGTTCGCTTCGTTTGGCGTGTTGAGCGCGGGCGATGTGGACACCGAAAAGAGCAGCGCTGAGTTTCTAAACGATCCCGCCGTAAACAAGAAAGTGGATTATCTGTTCGTCGGACAGGGAACTTACGAAGACAAACCGGGAACTCGCACCAACGTGCTGCACGATGTGCTGACCAAATACAAAGTGAAGCACGAGTATTACGTTGGCGGCGACGGCGGACACGATTGGGGAACTTGGCGGCATTTGCTGTATGCGAAGTTTTTGCCCGGATTATGGCGCACCAAATAGAGGAGATCGTCATGAAGCAAACCAAACAAAATTTGAGCGATAACGTGTTGACTCGGCGAGAACTATTGGCTGGCGCTGCCGTTTCGATGGCTGTTGCCGGTTCAGTCGAAGCGCAAGCGGCGGTTGCTGCCGAAAAGTACGTCCGGTTTGAAAAAGCCGGGCGCGCTGTTTACGGCAAGGTTGAAGGCGATTCAGTTCGTGAATTGACTGGCAGCTTTCTGGCTGGAGGCAAGCCGACCCGAATCGTGCATCCGTTGAAAAGCGTGACGCTGTTAGTTCCATGCGAAGTTCCGAAGATCATCGCGGTCGCTCGAAACTACAAAAGCCACATCGGCAATACGCCGCCTCCGCCGCGAGTGGAAAACTTTTTCAAACCGACGACCAGCTTACAGCGCCACGACGCTCCGATTGTGTATCCGTCGGATGCCAAGAACCTGCATTATGAAGGCGAGTTGGTGTTGGTCATCGGCAAGACGATACACAACGCTACACGCGAACAAGCACGTGAAGCGATTTGGGGCGTGACCTGTGGCAACGATGTCAGCGAGCGAGATTGGCAAGGCGGTCCCGACAAAGACATTCAATGGTGGCGAGCCAAAGGCGCAGACACGTTCGGTCCAGCTGGCCCGTGCGTGGTTCGCGGTTTGGATTACGGCAATTTGATGTTGCGGACTCGGCTGAATGGGCAGGTAGTGCAGGAAGCGTCAACGAAAGATTTGATCTACGATTGCGAAACGATCGTCAGCGTCACCAGCCGTTATGTGACTCTGACGCCTGGCGATTTGATTTACACAGGAACGCCTGGTGTCACCAAACCGATGAAGCCGGGCGATGTTGTTGAAGTCGAAATCGAAGGCGTCGGTGTGCTGCGAAACAAAGTTGTTGCTGGTTAGCCGCGATTCCCTAAGACTATTGTCTTCTGTTCAACGATGGAGTGGGGCTTCTTGCTGCATTTTTTCATCGTGCTATACTCGGTTCGAGTTGCGGAGCAGACTGGGCAATTGCTCACGCTTCGATTGATTTCAACAACTGAAACAGGGATTTGATATCAATCGAAGCGTGAGAGGAAAGTCCGAACACCATAGGATAGCAGGCTGGCTAACGGCCAGGCGGGGTGACCCGACGGAATAGTGCAACAGAGAATAGACAGCCCTAAGCGCACTCTTCAGAGCGCGCCGGGCGATGGTGAAACGGTGAGGTAAAGGCTTCACCAGCGGGTGTGGCGACATGCCCGGCTAGGCAAACCCCCTGCGGTGCAAGACCAAATAGGGAAACGTGATGAAGCTCGTCCGGCTCACTCCGTGCTTCGGCACGGGACGTTTTCGGGTAGGTCGCACGAGCGGCGCAGTAATGTGACGCCAAGATGAATGGTTGCCGCTTGCGTCTAACCACGCGAGCACAGAATTCGGCTTATAGGTCAGCTCCGCGACTCACTTTCAGACTTCATACCGGAAATAATCATCAAATGAAATACGCTTTCTTACGAACAAATTTGGCACTTGCCGTCATTGGGTTAATCGTTGGATTGGCGAGCGGATTCAAGCTGGCCAATTGGCAATATCGTCATAAGGCTGGCCAGTCGTTGCAAAATTCCGTTGCCCAAGCTGCTGGCCGGTTATCTCAACAAGGCAGTGATTCTGGTGGCAAGAACATGAGCCCGCAGCAGCGCGAGCAGATGTTCAATGAAATCAAAGCGGTGATTGATAAGGCCAAAGCCAATCCGAATGATGTTGAAGCTCAGCTTGATGCCGCCGATCAGTTTATCCAGGTCAGCCAGCCGGACGAAGCTTTGGAGTTTTTAGAGCAAGCCAAAAAAGCCAACCCGAATGACGCGCGCACAATGCATGGATTCGCTCTGGTCTATTCGATGAAGACTCAGTTTGAAGACGCCATCAAAGCCGCCAAACGTTCGCTCGAAATCAACCCGGCCAACACACGTGTCCAGATGTTGCTGTTCACGATCTATCTGGAATCGAAATCTCATCTGGATGAAGCGGACAAAATCATTTCTGATCTCGAATCTCGGGGCGAACTTGACGCTCAGATCATCAGCAGAGCGCGTGACGATTTAAGTAAAGCGAAGACCGGAATGGGAAGCGGAGCCAAAAGCACTCTCGACCATGGTCCCAAAGATCCAAAGTAAAGACGGAGGCAATAGTTGGGATTCATCATACGTTGTGTTTTTGTCTTATTGGTTTTCAGCTTTGTGGTTTACGTGCTGAAAGCGATTGTTCGACTCAGCGCGCATTTGCGGGCAACGGTCAAAGATGTCAAAGGCATGCGCGAACAATTGAGTGGCCGACAGACAGGCAGTGCCGAAATGGTGCGCTGCCTGTCCTGTGGGGCCTTCGTTGCTTCGCGCGACGCCCTGACAATTTCTTCCAGGAACTCGGCGCAAACGTTCTGTTCGCATGAATGTTTAGCTGCCCACGCAAAAAGTATCTAGCTCACAGCAAACGAAACCTCTCCTTCCTTTTTCAGCCTATCAGCCGCAGCTCTTAACTCACTTGGCCAAAATTTTTGACTTAATAATTGAGTTCGGGCAAGTTTCTTGATTGCTGAATCAAATGGAATATTACCTGAAGGAATGCGCGCAATTTGCGAAAGCTGAATCGCTTTACCGACGCGCGCTGGCGATTGACGCGTGGAGCTTCAGCCCCGACCATCCGTATGCAAGCATAAACCTCAACAATTTGGCGCAGTTGTTTCAGACCACGAGCTGTTTGTCGGAGGTCGAGCCGTTGATGCGGCGCGCGGTTGAGATTTTTGAAACGAGCCTTGGCCTTGATCATCCCAACACCATCACCGTGATAAAAAGTTATGAGTTGTTGTTCAGGCAATGAAGCCAAACACTGGTTTGGTAGAGCCTACTGAAAGGCCTGTTGAAACCGTAGCTCCATTGGAATGACGTGTTTTTGGTGTAGCGCAACCTGCCGAGGTTGCGTTGTTTTTACACCAATCGGCTGAATATCACCGCAACCTCGGCAGGTTGCGCTACCTTGATTGATGCCATTCCCATGCAGTGCGGAGGATTGTAGCGAGGTCGGGATACTTTGGCTGCCAGCCTAAAATCTCTTTTGCTTTGGCCGCATTCGCAATCAGCCGCGAAGGGTCGCCGGGGCGGGCAGGTTCGATGTTCACTTCGATGGGCAAGCCGGTCACTTGCCGCGCCGTTTCAATCACTTCCAACACCGAATAGCCCTGGCCGTTGCCGAGGTTAATGCACTCGGATTGCTGGCCGGAGCGCAGATGCTGCAAAGCCAGAATGTGGGCTTGGCCCAGATCGGCGACGTGAATGTAATCTCGGATGGCGGTTCCGTCCGGCGTCGGGTAATCGCCTCCGAAAATGGTGACGTGAGGCAGTTTGCCTGCGGCGGCGGAAAGCACGTTCGGGATGATGTGCGTTTCCGGTTCGTGATGTTCTCCGCGCGTGGGAATGGCTCCGGCGGCGTTGAAATAGCGCAACGCGACGAACTTCAGCCCGTAGGCGTGATCGTAGCTTGCCAGAATCTTTTCCAGAAACAGTTTGGACCAACCGTATGGATTCGTCGGCTGTTGGGGATGCAGTTCGTCAATTGGCATTCGCACCGGTTCGCCGTAGGTCGCGCAGGTAGACGAAAAGACAAATTGCCGCACGCCCGATTCCAGCAAGGCATCCAGCAGCGCGATGCCCTGTTCAACGTTGTTTTCAAAATACTGCTTGGGCTGGACGACCGATTCGCCTACGTACGCCAACGCGGCGAAATGGATGCAGGCGTCAATGTGATGATCGTGGCAGAGGCGTTTGACCAGTTTGCGGTCGCCGATGCGGCCTTCGTAAAAAGGAATGCTGGCGTCCACCGCTTCTCGATGCCCGCGAAAGAGATTGTCGAGCACAACGACTTGTTCGCCTTGTTCGCGCAACAGTTCGACTGTGACGCTGCCGATGTAACCCGCTCCGCCTGTAACCAGAATTGCCATTGAACTCCTTTGGGTACGCACGCGCCCCCGCGTGCCGGATTCACGCAAAAAATTGATTGGAAAGAAAATAGCGTCTCGCCAAGCAAGCACGCGGGGGCGCGTGCGTACCCAGCCTAAACAATTCCTCTGACGGCTTCGATGATTTGCTCTTCGGAAATCAACACAAGGTTCGCGGCGGCTGCCAGCGGGACGTACGAATCCACGGCGCGCACGGAATGCAGCCGACCTTCAAAGCCGTCTTCGGTCAGCGAAGCGATTACGGCATCGGCAATGCCTCCGCCGGTGGCGCGGCATTCGTCAGCGACAATAACTTTGCCGCATTCGTCGGCGTGTCGTTTGACGGCGTCCATCGGCAGCGGATTCAACCAGCGCAAATCCAGTACGCGCGCATGGATGCCGTGTTGGTCCTTCAGCTTTTTCGCGGCGCGCAAACTCAGCCGCAAGCCATTCGCATAGCTGACAATCAGCGCGTCCGTTGCTTCGGCGTTGTACACGCCGATTTCGCCTGGAAGCAACATCGAACCTTCACCGTCCGGCGCAGGGTAATCCGTCAGCCACAGGCCATCGCCATCCGCGTACAAATCCTTTTCGTGATAGAGCGCAATCGGTTCCAGGAACACTCCGACGCGTCCACAGGCTTTGGCGGTTGCGACCAGTCCGCGCAGCATTCTTGCCGCATCGTCTCCGCGCGAAGGTGTGGCCAGCAACAAACCTGGAATATCTCGCAAGGCACCAATCGAATTGTCGTTGTGGAAATGACCGCCGAATCCTTTTTGATAGGCCAAACCCTGCACGCGCACGACCATCGGATTCGCGAATTTCCCCGACGAAAAGAATTGCAGCGAACAGGCTTCGCCGCGAATTTGATCCAGCGCGTTGTGCAGATAAGCCAGGTATTGAATTTCGGGAATCGGCGTCATCCCAATCATCGCCGCACCTTGCGCCGTGCCGAGAATGGTCGTTTCGTCCAGCAAGGTGTCGAAGCAACGTCCGATGCCGAATTTCTTTTGCAGTCCAGCGGTGACGTAATACACGCCGCCTTTTTTGCCCACGTCTTCGCCGAAGGCCTGGATTTCCGGAAAGCGCAGCATTTCATCGGCCAGCGCCGAATTAATGTGCGCGCCCATCGTTCGTTTGGTCGGCGTGGACGTTTGCTCTGGCAAGGCGTTGTCGAAGAGTTTTGCGCGAGCTTCAACGGACGCTTGCGTTGACGACGTGGCACGAATCGCGGCTTCGTCGTAAGGCGCAAGCGGCGCGATGATTTCGGCAACGGTCGTCAGCTTTGGACGACGAATCGTTTCTTCCATCGCTTCGTCAATGCGCGCTTGCACGGCGGCGATGATGGATTGGAGTTCCGCTGGTGACGCCGAGCCGGTTTCAATCAAGCGTTTGGCGTTGACCAGCAAGGGGTCTTTGGCTTCTTCGGCTTCGATTTCGGCCATTGTGCGATAGGTCGTTTCGACATCGGTTCCGGCGTGTCCCCACAACCGCGTTGTATGCAGATGCAAAAACACAGGCTGGCGCGAGTGGCGGCATGTGGCTACGGCATTGTTGACGGTGTCGAACACTTCGTCGAGTTCGCCTTTGGCTTCGAAGTAATGCAGGTGCGGTTGATTGCAGAACGAATCGTGAATCCAGTTGTTGGGCGTCGAAACGGAAATGCCGATGCCGTTATCTTCGCAGAGGAAGATCACAGGAGCCGCGCCACCACGGCGAATGGCATAACGCGCGGAGTTGATGCCAGCCAATGCCGTCGCGTGGTTGGCTGAAGCGTCTCCGAAAGAAGCGAGCACAATCGAATCGTCGCTTAATTCTTCGGCTTTGCCCGCGCGTCGTGCTGCACGCAAAGAAAACGCCAGTCCGGCGGCTTTGGGCAAATGCGAAGCAATGGTGCTCGTTTGCGGCGGAACCCACATCGTGCGGCTGCCCCAGACTTTGTGGCGACCTTGCGAAATCGGATCATCTTTCGACGCGCAAAACGACAGCAAGGTGTCGAAAATCATGTCCACACCGGCTTTGCGTGAACGCGAAGCCATCAGTCCGCCAGAGCGATAATGCAAAAAGCACGGATCATCCAAACGCAACAAGGCTCCAATGACAGCATTGTTTTCGTGGCCAGCGCTGCCGATGGTGTAGAAACCTTCATTGCGTTTTTTCAATTCGCGGGCGGCGACATCCAGCAAACGGCTGATAACTTGATCTTCAAACAGCTGCCGCGCCGTTGCGACTGTCAGGTGGCTTTTACCGATGACATCCGTTGCAGCCAAGAGTTTGTCGTTGCTGGTCGCTGTGGCCAGGTAGTCGTGAATTCTGTTTTGAACGATTTCGACGCGTGTGAGTGGAGTAGCCATAGTTCGGTTCCGATTTGTCTGTTAGCGGAAGGGCGAAGCCTGAAGGCTGATAGGCAGGTTGTCAAGCTGGGAACTGGTGAAAGTTTGTCTTGCTTGCTGGAATCATTTTCAACCAATTTGAAAGCGCACAGTTTGATTTGTTTCAGCCATGCCAAAATCTATCATTGATGACGAGTCACTCCCTTAGCCGTCGGAATAGCGTGGTAGGATGCGGCCGAATTACTGATACTTCATCTTCAGGAGAAACTTGTGAAAAGGAAAATCTTCACGCCTGCGTCATCTTTCGCAATGGCGTTGGCAGTTTGCCTGGCGGCCATTTGCGTTGAACTCACAGGGCAGGCAGGTGTTGCCGAACAGTCGTATCTGCTGGTGTTAAACAAAACTGAAAACACGCTCGCCATCATTGATCCGCAAAATTACAAAGTCATTGCCAAAATCCCGACTGGAGAAGGCCCGCACGAAGTCATTGCTTCCGCCAATGGCAAACTGGCGTTTGTCACCAATTACGGCACACAAACCGTGCAAGGGAGTTCGTTGTCGGTCATTGATTTGGATGCAAAGAAAGAATTACGCCGAGTGGATTTGGGCGCGCTTCGTCGTCCACACGGAATCGTATTCGTCGGTGGCAAGGTGTACTTCACCTGCGAAGTTAACCGTTTGATCGCTCGGTACGATCCAACTGTGGACAAGGTGGATTGGATCATTGGAACCGGGCAGGACGCGACTCACATGCTGGTGGCGACCGCCGACGCCAAACGAATTTACACCGCAAATATTCGGTCAAACACTGTGACAGTGTTTGATTCGGCCACGCCACCGATGAAAGTCCTTCAAATTCCGGTTGGCAATCAGCCTGAAGGCATTGATCTTTCGCCAGACGGCAAAGAGTTGTGGGTTGGGCAAAACGCCGAAGGCAAAATCACGATCATCGATACGGCGACGAACAAAGTGAAAGAGAGTGTGCAAACCGGCGGCGTGCCGATTCGCGTTAAGTTCACCCCTGACGGAAAACGCATTCTGGTTTCCAGTGCACAAAGCGGGGAACTAATCGTGCTGGATTCCGCCACGCGCAAAGAACTGAAACGAATTGCCGTCGGTGAAACGCCGGTTGGCATTCTGATCACCCCTGACGGCAAGCGAGCTTTTGTTGCGACGATGCAAACTGGTCAGGTAACAGCAGTAAATCTTGATGACCTGAGCGTTATCAAAAAGATCGAGCCCGGTCAGGGACCAGATGGCTTGGCATGGGCAGGCAAATAATCAACAGTGAGTTAATGATGAAACAAATGTTCTGTGCGGTTCTGATTGCCATGTTGGTCGTGGTTGGCCAAGCTGCGGCACAAACTTCAGTCAAACAAGAGCAAGCTGTCGCCATTATTAAACAGCTAGGCGGAACCGTTGAGATTGACGAAAGCCAGCCGGGCAAGCCTGTCGTCAAAGTTGACCTTCACAGCACTGCTGTTACCGACGCTGATCTGAAGCATTTGGAAGAACTGAAACAGCTTCGGCATCTCGACCTCAGGCTTACCAAAATTGGCGATGGAGGTGTTTCTCATCTGAAAGGGCTGACTCAACTGCGGCTCTTAAATCTGTTTCGGACTCAGCTTAGCGACAAGGGGCTTGCCGAGTTGAAAGGTTTAACCGAGTTGGAAACGCTGATGATTGGCGGAACCAAAGTTACAGACGACGGGCTGGTATCGGTGAAGTCGTTTCCACGCTTGAAGAAAATGAGCATCTTCGACACTCAAATCAGCGATGAAGGCCTCAAGAACCTAAAAGACTTGTCTGAATTGAAAGTGTTGCTCATCGGCAAATCGAAAGTCACGGATGACGGCGCAAACACATTGCGTGAAGCCTTGCCTGGCATTCGATTCACTGAATCATTGAACTGAACTGGAGGTCTCTGATGAAGTTTCTTGTTTACATCGTTCTGCTGCTGTTTTGGATTCCGCAAGCTCCACAACTTGCGGATAAGAATGCTCCTGCAAAAGTTACTGTCGTGGGGAAAGAAGAGCCCGGGGAGCGGCTGATTGTCTCAGGTAAGGTGGTTGGGAAAGATGGCAAAACTCTTAGCGGGGCATCAATTTATGTTTACCAAACGGATGCTAAAGGGCTTTACACGCCTGGAGCGACGAACGACAACCGCAATCCCAGGCTGCGCGGATATATGCGCACTGACGACCAAGGGCGTTACGAGTTCGCGACGATCAAACCGGGCTGGTACCCGAACAACACCATCCCGGCTCACATCCATTACGTCGTCAACGCCCCTGGCTACAAAGAGCGCATTTTCGAAATTGTGTTTGAAGGCGATAAATTCATCACGGATCGCATTCGTTCCGACGCCGCGCGCGAAGGAAGCGACTACGCCATTTGTTCGCTGGAACGCGATAAGCAAGGTGTGTGGCGATGCACTCAAGACGTCAAGCTTAGCCAATAAGAGATTTTTGGCTGGTAAAGAAAAAGGCTTTGCAGAAATATTCTGCAAAGCCTTTTTCTTCAAAATAAGGTTGAGTTTGACTTGGCTTAGCCTTTTTTCTTCGGAGCCGGGGTTGGTGTTGGAGGCGGTGAAGGCGGAGCCTTTACCACTTCGTAACCCGCCGCTTCCCAGGCGTTCAATCCGCCAAGCAAGGCACCTGCATCTTTATAATCTTTGGTTTGTTCGAGTAAGTACGCCGCACGGGCGCTTGTATGTTCGGACGGTCAGGTACAATACGCAATAATGCGTTTGTTTTTAGGGAGCCCGCTGAAATCACCTGCTTCGACTTTGCTGAGCGGATAATCCATTGAGCCTTTGATGTGCGAAATTTTGTAAGCTTCGGTTCCGCGAACGTCAACGATGACCGCTTTGCCGTCGTCCACCAATTTCTTGGCTTCTTCCGGGCGAATGCGAGGCATCTTGTCTTCGGGGTTTTGAGTTGGTGCAGGAGCGGCAACCGCCGGATCAGGTGTAGCAATCGCAGCCGTAGAATTCGGGGCCGTATGGGCCGCTAATTTTGAACAAGCCAGCGCCAAGCAGGCACTTGCCAAAATCAACGTTCCGCGACCGATCATAGAAAATATCTTCATGACTTCATCTCACTTGATATTGAATTTGTTAGTGGAAGCCGGGCGGAAGCTCGACTCTTTGCAAACGCCGCGAGTTTACACGAAAGGCTCTGAGTCTCACAATTGCCGCAGTAAAAAAATTCCGGCTTGAACTTTGCCAAGCTGTCGGCCAAGATGATTGCCTAATAACGAATTTCAGTTCAAGCCGTGCCGTTGATGAAGTTTACCAGCCGAAATTACCTGCTCCTGACCATTTGTATTGCGACCAATCTCTTTTGGGCCTGTAGTTCAAAGCCATCAGTTCAAAAACAAGTCGTGTCTTCACCCACGCCCACCCCAACTCCGAAACCACAACCCTTTATCGCTTTTTTGAAAGCCGGTGATTTGTGGTTGATTCGTGGTGATGGCACCGATGAGCGAATGTTGGCAATCGCTGGCGAAGGCCAGACGATTCAAGATTTCGTCTGGTCATTGGATGGCACGCGTGTCTATTACCTTTCCGGTTCAAAATTTGTTGAGGTTGAAATCTCTACGGGCAAAGTTGCCAGTGCTGGCGAATTGGCGGCTCCGCCGGGCGTCACCATTGACAGCATCGAGATGGGAAATGACGGGCAGACTTTTGCAATTGTCGCTTCTGACGCCAATGCCAAGAACCGGCTTTATGCTGTAACAATTGGCCAACGCGAAGCCCGCGAACTGGCAATAGACCAATATAGCGCTTTGATTCCGGTGCGGCCTCCTGTGGTTCGCGCGGTAGGGGAAGCATCCGTTTCGCCGGACGGAAAATGGCTGCTATTCAAAGACATTGTGGGCGCTAACGAAGAATTGTTTGTGGCCAGCGTAGAAACCGGGGCGCGCGCACAGATCACGAATTTGTCTCAGCTTGGCGGCTTTGATCCTTCTGTCGAAACTGAAGGCGGGCGGCGTTTTATCGAAGCTACCTGGTCGTCGGATGGGCGCTACATCATTTTCAATCCGATGCAGTATTGTTCGGAGATTGGATTGTGTTCCGGCAGGTTGTTTCTGGTGGAAACCTTTGGCGGCCCGCAACTTCAGCTTTCTGTGGAGATGATGGTGAACGTGCCTAATGGCTGGTCGGCACAGGGGAAATTGCTGGTTTACGACGACGGCAGTCGTGTTGTCGTGGCTGATACGCAAGGCTACCCCAAGGCTCTGACCGAAGGCCATCATCCAAAGTGGCAGCCTGCTCAATAGGCTACAGGGACTTCAATTTTGCCAAATATCAGTGGCAATCCCGACATCCAACATTTGTCTAGCTCCATTGATGACAGCCATCATTGGATCATCAGCGATGCGAACGTCCAATGAAGTTGCCGCTGCCAGCCGTTTCGGCAACCCCTGCAATTGAGCACCTCCACCGGTCAGACAGATGCCATTTTCAATCACTTCGCATGAGGTTTCTTCAGGCAAGCGGCGAACGGTATTGTGGATTGCTTCCACGATGGTTTCCAGGATTGGTTCGATGGCTTCATTCAGGTCGTGGCTGCTGACACACAAGTCAATCGGTTCGCCAGTCAACAAATCCGTTCCGGACGTGACTACCAACTCTTCCTGGCTGTAATCGAATTCAGCGCCAATCAGCTGCATCAGCCGCTCGGCTTCTTGTGGGAAAAGCAGTACTCCGTGGCGGAAGGAAACCATTTGAGCCACCGCGTGTCGCAGGTCGCTGCAAGCCGTCCGCACCGCCGAGGTCAAAATCAAACTTCCCGAGCGAACGACGGCAATGTCCGTGACGCCGTCACCGATGTCCACGATCATTTGCGCGTAATGCGACGCGACATCGAGGCCTGCACCAATTGCTGCGGCCAAGGGTTCAGGGGCAATGTAAACCTCCGAGGCTCCGGCTCTCATTGCGGCTTCGACCAAAGCGGCGCGTTCTTCTTCGCAAGCGTCTGTAGGGGCGCAAGCCAGAACGCGAGGCTTGAACAGGCCAAAGCGTTGCGCGCGTTTCAAAAATGGTTTGAGCAGGGAACTGGCGGCTTCAACATCGGCGATGACTCCGGCATGAAGCGGGGAAACGGTTTGAGAATAAGGATCAGTTTTGGCGAGCCAGGCGGCTTGCGCACCAACGGCTTCGACTTCGCCAGTATATGGTTGGAAACGGATCAACGACGGTTCGTCGGCAATCATGCCGTGGCCAAGGGCGTACAGGCGTGTATTGGCAGTTCCGAGGTCAATCGCCAAATCAGGCGGAGCGACGAGTTTTCGTAAACTTGCAGTAATTGCCCGCTGCATCAAACATCCTTTTGTGATGCCCTGGGGAGGGCGGTCATTCGCTTGGGGGCGAGATTGTGAGAGGTCAGTTCTTCAGTTGATTGTCAGCATCGCGATTTCAGGGATAACTCCGAATCGCACTGGAATGATGCTGGTTCCCACGCCGGTCGTGACGAACAGGTGTTTCCCATCTTCGATGATATGCCCGGCTGCATATCGTTGTTTGAATTTGGAAGGAACCATCGGTCGGCCAATCAACGGCAGCGCGACTTGCCCGCCGTGAGTATGACCCGCAATCGTGAGTGCCACTCGATTGGAAACTGACGGAAACAAATCAGGGTTGTGGGTGAATGCGATGATGGGTGAATCATCTGTGACCTGTTTCAGCGTTTCCGGGACATTGGGATTGCCTTCCCATTCGTCGGAGAATCCTGCCAGCCAAAACGCTTTTCCATTTTGATCGAGCTTTATTGCCTCGTTATCAAGAACTTTTATGCCTGCTTCTTCAAAAGCTGTTCCCACTCGCTGGGCATTATACCACCAATCATGATTTCCCAAAGTGGCGAACACTCCGTATGTGGCTTTCAGGGATTTTAACTCGGCAGTCAATGTTGCAGGTTCAATGAAACTGCCGCCAATTACATCTTGAATGACGAAATCGCCAGCCAGCAAAATCAAATCCGGTTGTTGTGCATTCGTCAATTCAACCAGTTGGCGAATCTTGGTAATTGAGATGTGAGGCGCTCCGGCGTGAATGTCCGAAATTGCCGCGATTCGCATTCCGCGCAACTCTTTCGGGCAGGCTGACAACGTGATTGTTTCTTGGTGAATGATCAATCTGTTTGGCTCAATGACAACCGCGTAAACAGCCAATAGTAACAAGATGCCGAATACTGAAGCCGTAATAACTTTCCCGCGCGTCCAGCGCCGCTGAGGTTTGAGTTCACTTTTTGAACGAATCATTTTCGTTTGCCAGGTTCTTTACCCTTGCCAGATTCTTTCAATGTCAATTCAAGCTGGCGCGTTTGGTAAGTTTCGTTGTTGTCAGAAACGGGAAATACGACTTCAATCAGTTTCCAGCCGCCTTCGTCGCCTTTGATTGTTCCGCCCTGAACACTAAGAATGCTCAGCCCGCCACGAAATCGGAGCGAATAAGTTCGTCCCGGCAAGCCTTCGAGTTTTACTGTCATACGTGTGGTTGTAGGCGTTGAAACTTCCAGCACTTTCAGTGAACTCGTTCGTTCGCCAAGTTGTGTCGGTGGCGTCGGCGCGTCAAATTCAATTCCGTCTTTAAATGCGATTTCAATGATTGTTTTGCGCTTCAGCAAGGCTTCGAACAGGCAGGCCGAATTCGCACCGTAAAACGCCTGCGTGAATTTGGCAGGCTTGCCGTCAACCGTGACACGCAAGACTTTGGCCAATGATGGCAACCCCGGTGCCATCATTAACTTTAACTCCAGATCGTCGGCCTTTTCGATATCAAATCGGAAACTTGAAAGCTGGGTCCGTCGGACTGACATTGTGATCCGGCTGGAGCCCAGTTTGTAATTTCTGACTTTCAGCGACTCCCAGGCGGCTGGAAGTTGAGGCGCGAAGCGCAACGTCTGTTTGGACGCATCGGCTCGCAAACCTAACAAGCCGCGCACGAATGGCGTGATAACCATCCCGGTTGAAAACAATTGATGCGGCACAGACTCATCCAGCGGGCGGTAAAAATCTCCGGAAAGAATTTCGGGGTGATAACCGAGCGAATGATCCAATCCCAAATTGGCCAGTTGCTGCACATGCGCGAAGCCGGAATGTTGCCGACGGTATTCGTACTCCGCGCAGGTGACAAAGCCAGTTAGAAAAGGCCAGACGCCTCCATTATTGTAGGCAATCGGATCATAGGCCGGGCTAGTGTTGGCCAGCATTCGGGTTCCCCAGTCTGTGCTGATGGCTGATGAGCTCAAACCGGAAAGTGTGTCGCCAACTCGTTTGGCATCGAGCTGGCCAAACATCATCGGCACGGAAGTCCAGGCGGTGAATTCGTCATTCTGCTTGCCGCCTTTAGACAGGGCGTAAGCAAATTTGCGCGTTTGCTGATTCCAGTAAAGTTCGTTGATCGAAGCGAACGCCTTTTGATATTTCTGGTCGGCCAGATCAATCAAGGGTTTTTCGCCCATCACTGCCGCCAGTTCGCGAATTGCCAGCGAAGCCTCCAGATTGGTCGCCGCCAGATAAATATCCTGATGAAGATCGTTCAGCAGTGAGCCGAGTTCTGATGCGCCGAGTCCAGCCAAAGAGTTTTCCAAAATGCCATCGCCGTCGGAATCGTTGGCGATGCAAAAGTCATACGCTTTTCTCAAAGTCGGCCACAATTCTTCGATCAACTTCTTGTCGCCACTTTGCTTGTAAAGGTTATAAACAGCGGCGATGTAAAACGGCGTCGTGTCAGCGTGGTAATAAGCATAAGGGAACTCTTCGAACCACTTGATCATTCCGGCGGATTGCGAAATTTCGTGAGTGATTTTGCCGTCGGCGCGCTGATATTTGGCCAGGAATTTGAACGCGGCGCGCATCGAATCGAAATCGCCGTAGCCTGTCATCGCATAAGAATTGATGGCCGCGTCTCCGCCAAAAAACCAGCCGAAGCCAGGACGCGCGCCGTTGCCGGTCGCTCCCCAACCCGCGATCAAGCCCAAACCCAAATCAGGGTTGTCCACCATTCCTTTGTCCATCGCTGCTTTTGCCCACTCAAACGCCAGATTGAGTTTCGAATCAGGCGTTTCAACGCTCAGCATTTCGTCACGCAATCGGCGGTAATGATTGAAAGTCTTTTGATATTGATCGGCTACAGACGTTGCCAGACGATTGTACAAATCAATCACTGGCTGGCGACCATTGAACCCGGCAGCGATGATCAGCGGGTAATAATTTTGTTTGGCGGTCTTCGGATCAATTTTGATGTCGAAGCGCAGCGCGCCATCGGCAAGCTGATGGGCTGGCGTCGAAACTCCGCGAGTCGCCGCAGGGCACCCGAAAAAGGCATTGAACTTGCGACGGCTTTCGCTGATGACGAAAGCTTTCAGATCGTCGCGCCAACCAGCGCTTTGTCCGCCCAACCCGGCAGGCCACATCGGTTTCATATCGGGCACAAAGCTGACCGTGACGGTCAATGCTCGCGGCGAATCGGCTTCGAGCAGGATGATCGAACCGGCTTCGTCGATCGGCGAAAAGAACGTGGCCCGTAACGTGAAAAGTTGATTCGACGCAACAAGCGTCGTTGATTCAGGCCGGGCGATGATGCGTTCAATGTTGTCCGCGAATTCAACAGGCGTGTCCTGGCCCTCGACTTTGACGCTGATCCGAGCGTCGTGAAAGAGCTTCATTGGAAACACCCAGGATTCAAACACACCAGATTCGTGGCCGAAGATGGCAGACTTTCGGCCAACCACGTCGAAGTACACACTAGGCCTCGCGGCTCGTGTTAGCTCAATCGGATTCGCTGGCAAGGCAAATTTCGCAGGAAGATTCTGCGAAGACGTTGGTTGAGTTTGTGCTGGCGCCAATGTAAGGCACCCAAGCAAAAGAATGGCGACAGAGATGATTCTTATGGGGATGAACATCGCAGTCTAAAAACCTTTGGCGATTCACCTTAGCGGATCGCCGGAATTGATATGGAAGTGAAGGTGTTTGGAATCCTGGTAGTCACCCAGATTGGTCAGAATGCGCGCCGCTCCGTGTTCGGCAACGACCTTGTTGGCAATCTGTTTGATCGCGTCGAAAAGTTCGATCAACAGTTCATTGTCGCCCGATTCCAGCGTTAACAACGAACTGATGTGCCGTTTGGGGATAACGACAATGTGAACTGGCCAGAACGGGCGAGTGTGATGAAACGCAAGTACGTTTTCGGTTTCGAGAACTTTGCTAATTGGTGTGCGCCCGCTCAGAGCTTCTTCGCAATAAAAATCTTCAGTCATAGCTGTGTGAAATTGGCCAAAAGCAAAACAGGCAGTAGCAAACAATACTTCTTCGCATCTGCCTGTTTCAGATTTTTAACTGCCTTAAACCTGCCCAGCCTTCACCAGTTCCCGCCGCCGAGCGCGTGTTGCCAAAAACTCTTTGGCTTCCTTGTAAAGCCGTTTACGGTCAGCTGATTTGAAGATTGCGCCTTTGACAATTCGGTAAATCGGCTTCGGTCTGAAGTAGTACTCGTCGTAAAACTTGTGAACCCAATCCAGCATTTCTGCACCGGACAAATGCGGAAAGTTGGCCATAGGCAATTGCTGGCCCAGTTCGTCCGACATTGTTGTGTTCAGAATGACGCCATTGTCGCGGAACCATTCGTACATTTCAGTTCCGGGATACGCGTGAGCGACTGAAACCTGCAAAGTTTCGGCATCCATCTCTTTCGCGTACTTGATGGTTTCTTTGATCGTTTCGCGGGTTTCGCCGGGCAAGCCGATGATGAAATCAGCATGGACTTTGATTCCGGCGCGCTTGCAATCTTTGACGAATTGCAGCGACTGAGCGGCGCTGATGCCTTTCTTGATGTTCTTCAGAATTTGGTCGTTGCCGGATTCAAAGCCGACAATGAACAACCGGCAACCGGCATCTTTCATCACGCGCAAGGTTTCGTAATCCAAGCTGGCGCGTGCTGTGCTCGACCATTGAAATTTCAGTGGCTTAAACGCGGCGCTCATTTCAACCATGCGCTTGCGGAAATAGGCAAAGGTGTCGTCGTCGAAAAAGATTTCCTGCAATCCCTCAGGTTTGAAGGCATCCAGTGCCCATTCGACTTCGTTGGCCACATCTTGGACGGAGCGTTTGCGCTGGGCGTGGTCGTCGAAGGTTTGTGGCCACAAACAGAATGTGCATTGCGCTGGACAGCCGCGCGTTGAATAAAAGGCAATATACGGATTGAGCAGGAATGGGACATTGTATTTGGTGATGTCCATATCCCGTTTGTAAATCGGCGTCACCCACGGGAATTTGTCCAAATCCGTCACCAGTGGTTCCGGCGGAGTCGAAACCATTTGGTTGTTTCTCAAGAAATGAACGCCCGGAATTTTGTCGAGCGGTTCGCCCGCGGCAAAGCGCGTGACCTGGTAATCGAATTCTTTGTGGGTGACGAAATCGATCGCTGGGCTTGCGGTCAAAGCAACTTCAGGATGTGTTGTCACAGGAGGGCCGACAAAGGCGATTTTCAACGCCGGGTTTAGCTCTTTCATTCGTTCGGCGATTTTTACGTCAATGGCAAACCCGACGTGTGAAGTGAACAGCACGACAAAATCATAATCCTTGGCAATCTGTGCCGTTTCCTCAGGGCCGATGTGGTGGGGACCTGCGTCCAGCAAGCGAGATTCTCCGCCCAGATCGCGAATCATTGCCGCCGGATACGCCAGCCATACCGGATACCAGTAACTCTCAATTTCACGAGTGGCAGGCCAGCGTGAACTGGCTCCTCCGTCGAAGTTTTCAAACGAAGGCGGATTCAACAGAAGTGTTTTCAGCAAGGCGTTCACCTACTCCTTTTTTGTAGATAAATCAGAAGAGTTCGGGCCAGCCCGGAACTGATGTCAGAGTGATTGTTGATTTTCATACGTATGTGCAAAGCTTAGTCAGCAGGTTGCATTTACGCAAGCAGGGGGCGGGCACATGTTTAACGGTTCGCTTCGGCGTTTTTATAAAGGTTCAATCGGTTTCGCTTCATGAACTCAATCCTTCTTTGCAACACAGCCGGGTCCATAAAATCGATCACGGCAAAGCCTGTCAGTTGGTCGCACTGATTCCGATCTTCAATTCGCAAAAAGCAATCTTTCCAGACTTGCTTGTTTTGACTGAAGTACGTGGCCGGATGGCTTTCGCCAAGTCTCAACGGTAAATGGCCCGGCAAAAGTAATAGCAAGAAGGCGGCCAAAGCAAATTGTCGGATTCGCTCCTTCTTGAGTGTCAAAAGATGGAAATATAGACCCAGAGCCAACGGAATGATCAATGTCATAAACCTGGAGCTTTGTGAGCCGTTCAAGCCCATACCCGCTCTTCCCCAAGCTGCATTTCCCACGAACAACATTCCATAGCCAAGCAAAATCGTTGTCACCAGATTGATTTCGTGCTCGGGGCATTTTTTATTAAGTATCTGCCGTAAATGGACAAGCAACGCGATTGTCGACAACAACAGCAGTCCAATACCGAAAGCCATGGCCGGATAAGTAAACCAGGCGATTCTATTTGGATAAGGTCTGATGAATCTGCCCAGCATCAAAC
>DAOMFR010000025.1:0-4711 GCA_035429885.1 Blastocatellia bacterium | reverse complement strand
ACCAGCAGGAAATTCAAGGCCAGCACCAAAACGTTGCGCAAGAGTCGGCGTTTCACGGTCCAGGCCAGGCAATACAAGACGATCAAGAACATCGGGAACGCTGTCGGCGCAGAGTTGACTGCGCCGACATAGGTTTGAAATTGTGTTGTGGTCAACACAATCAATGGGACGGCGATGTCGTAGATTTCAAATTTGCCGAATAGCCGCCGCTTCAACCAAAGCGCCGCCAGCATTGCCATCAAAACCAGAAAGCCGATGAAGAACGATTCAGCGCGCGAATCCCAGCGGGTTTGTTCAGCCAGCAGGTACGACAGAATGCCAACGCCTTGTCGCCAAGGTCCATGCTGCCAGCGGAAAAGCTCCCACCAGCGTTTGCCAATGAACAACGGGTCAAAGAATCCCCACTGATCCCAGTAAAGAATGTTCACCGCGTGATAATGAATCAGCGCGAAATGGCGACAGGTGAGAATAGCCGAAGCGAACGTAATGAAAATTATTGGCCAAGGTCGTGAATTCAGACGTTGATGAATGGAGCCAAGCCAATCAAGCATAAAGGGTTTATTTTCGTTTACTGTACGGATGCAAACTTTGACAGTTTGAAGTGGGTGGCAGCTTAGACAACATGTGAATTGTGCGCAAGCCGTCTGACTGACCAGAAGCATACTAGCCAAGCTGGCAAATTGCTCCCTTCAACTGTGCTTGCTATTCTCACGCGCGAACTTTTATGAGCACATCAATCGAAGCTTACAACTCGATCAACCCCACTGCGATTTGCAGCGTTGAAGAGGCCTACGCTTACTGTCGGCGCATGGCGGAAAGCCATTATGAAAACTTTCCAGTCGGTTCGATGCTTGTTCCGAAACCATTGCGAAAACATGTTTACAGCATCTACGCCTTTGCTCGGACGGCGGATGATTTTGCCGATGAAGGGTACGATGCGAATGAGCTAAGCGAAGCAGATCGGCTGGCGGCGCTCGAAGATTGGCAGCAGAAGCTTGAACGCTGTTTTGCCGGTGACGCCGGCCATCCGGTTTTTATCGCACTGGCAGCAACGGTGAAAGAATTGAATCTGCCAATTCAGCTGTTCAGCGATCTGCTTTCGGCGTTCAAACAGGATGTCGTCAAACGACGTTACGCCAATTTTGACGAAGTGCTGGATTACTGTACACGCTCGGCAAATCCGGTGGGGCGGCTGATCTTGCTGTTGTTCGGGTACCACGACGAACGATTGCATCAGCTTTCAGATTACATTTGCACCGCGCTGCAACTGGCCAATTTCTGGCAAGACGTTTCCGTGGACATCGCCAAAGATCGAATCTATCTGCCGCAAGACGACATGGCGAAGTTCGGCGTGACCACCGAAGATTTATGCGAAGCCCGTTTCAGTTCGCAGTTCGCCGAACTATTGAAGTTTCAGGTTGAACGCACTTGGGGCCTGTTTCATCGTGGCCGAGAACTGCCGGAATTGGTTAGCGGACGGTTGAAGTATGAACTACGGTTGACATGGTTTGGCGGGACAAACATCCTGAGCCAGATTGAAGCGCTTGGCTACAACACCCTGAATCGACGTCCGAGCAATTCGACCTTCGACAAATTGCGGTTGCTGGCGCGAACGCTTATCGGTTAAAACTGCACCGTAACTTACCGTGATCCTTCGTAAAATTGCTTGCCTGACCGTGATCTCCAAAGCAAAACTATTTCGGAGGAAAAATGAAACGACTATTTTGGGTTCTGCCAACGCTGAGCTTGCTGGCGGGGATTGCTCTGACTCAGCAGAGTGTTAACTCTGCGCTGCTTGGCCTGGCAAATGCTGAGCGTGCTTTCGCACGTATGTCTGTGGAAAAAGGCATACGCGATTCATTTATCGCCAACTTTGCCGACGAAGGCATCAATTTCACGCCTCATCCAACTAACACTAAAGAAACCTTCGGCAAACGCCCGTCGCCACCTTCGCCGCCACCCGTGACGTTGAATTGGGCGCCGATTTACGGTGATATCGCACAGGCTGGCGACCTTGGGTATACGACCGGGCCGTACACACTCACAGACAACACTCCAGCCAAACGGCCAACGCAGAACGGTATGTTTTCTTCGATCTGGAAGAAGCAAGTCGATGGTAGTTGGAAAGTACTGGTTGATTTAGGCATTCAACTTCCTTCGGCGGTTGCCCCATTGGATGCGCCGTTTCAGGCGGCTCCGCAATGGAATGTCAAAGTCAGCAAGCCGAATGTTGCCGAAGCGTTAGCCAATTTGCTGAAAACGGATCGAAGCTTCTTTACCAACAGCGCCAAATCCGGCCGGGAAGCTTGGTGGAAATTTCTGAGCGACGATGCTCGTATTCATCGCGACGAAATATTTCCGATGGTTGGTAAACAGGCTTTTTCGGGCTGGGTTGAAAAGCAAACGGCGTCTATTTCCGGGGAGCCAATCAAAGCCGATATGTCTGCTTCGGCAGATTTTGGTTACAGCTATGGCAAATACGAAATCAAATCGGAAAAGCCCGAAAAAGGTTATTACGTTCGAGTCTGGAAACTGGACGCAAAAGGGAATTGGCGAATCGTATTCGATGTGACTTCGCCACTGCCTCAGGAAAAGTAAGATGAACCGCAGGAGAGATCATGATTCATAAGCTATTCGCCAAAACGGTTTGGGCCGCGTTGATGTTGGTTGTTGCGTCGTTAATTTTGAAAGGAACTGTCGCGCAGCAAGCTCCGGCTGAGCCGAAACCAGCAGCCGTTACTCCGCTAAAAGTTGATAACGTCGCGGAACTTGCAAGAAAGATTCAGCTTCGTTTTCTGGAGCTTCGCAAAGAATCCGACTTTCCCGGCGCAAACATCGGCATTGTTTGGGGGAACGACCGAGCGATGAGTGTTTCCGTTGGCTTTTCGGATTTGGAAAACGAAAAAGCATTGAAACCGACGGATCGAATGTTGGCGGGCAGCATTGGCAAGACTTACGTTTCTGCTGTCACGTTGCAGTTGGTTGAAGAAGGGAAGTTAGAACTGGACGACAAGATTGAAAAATGGCTCGGCAAAGAGCCGTGGTTCGATCGGTTGCCAAACGCCAGAACCATCACGCTGCGCATGCTGATGAATCACACCAGCGGCATCCCTGAACACGTGCAGGAAAAAGCCTTTGCCAAAGCAATGTTGGATCAACCGGACAAGGTCTGGAAGCCGGAAGAGTTGGTTGCGTACATTCTTGATCGCAAGCCTTTGTTTGAAGCAGGCAAAGGCTGGTCATACGCTGACACGAATTACATCGTTGTTGGAATGATTTTCGAGCGGGTTTCAGGAAAGACGGTTTACGGCGAAGTGCAGCGCCGAATTCTGGACAAGTTGAAATTGAAAGAAACTCTGCCGTCCGACAGCCGAACGATTGCCGGATTGATCCCCGGTTATTCGCAAATTGGCAGCCCTTTTGGTTTTGAAGGCCGCACAATCATCGAAGGCAAATTCATCGTTAATCCGCAAATGGAATGGTGCGGCGGAGGCTTTGCCTCCACCGCCCAGGATTTGGCTCGATGGGCGAAGTTCCTGTACGAAGGCAAAGTGCTGGATCGTCCCAGCATGAAAGATTTGCTGGATGCCGTTCCGGCCAAAACCGGTCGTGGCGACAAATATGGTTTGGGCGTGCAGGTTCGTGAAAGTCAGTGGGGAATCAGCTATGGCCACGGCGGATGGTTTCCGGGCTATTTGTCAGAGATGGAGTACTTCCCGCAATACAAAGCCGCCATCGCGGTTCAGTTGAACACCGATGACATCAGAAATAAATTGAAACGCAGACCACGCGCATTTGTTGCCGAAGTTGCAAGCCTGGTTTTTGGTTCCACGCCATGAAGACTGCTTGAAAAGCTCCGGCAGAAGCTGAAACAACTAGCGCCAGGCTCTACAGTTCATCAAAACGGTTTATTGATTGAAACGCGTTCGCAGGTTGAGGGTGATTGCCAGCCCGCACTGACAACACACAATGCATTCCTGCTGTGGATGCCGCGTCAAGTTCGGCAACGACATCTGAAACGAACAAAACAGTTTCGGGCGGTTGCTGAATGTTTGTAGCGATGCGGCGATAGCTGTCGGTTTCGGTTTTGGCTCCGATGGTGGTGTCGAAATATCCGCTGAGGAGTGGCGTCAAATCACCTGCGACCGTGTGGCCGAACAAAAGTTTCTGCGCCAACACACTACCCGAAGAATATATGTAAATCTGTTTTCCTTCTTGATGCCAGCGTTGCAGCGCTAGCGGAACGTCATCAAACACCTGGCTCAGCAACTCGCCAGATTCGTAACCTTGTCGCCAGATTTTTCCTTGCAAGGATTTCAACGGAGTGGATTTGCGATCACGATCCATCAGCCAATACAGGTACTCGGTCACTGATTCCACGTCGGTCTGAAGCGCGGGCGGATTCAAGCCTTGCTGAGTGTCTGCGGCGTGTTCTTCGCGCAAGAGTGCAAGGTCAGTATGCACTTCGCCGGTTGACCAATGCTGGATCAGATACGCGAGCAGGCTGCGGCGAGCAAACGGAAACAGCACCTGATAGACAAAATTGATCGGGGTTGTTGTCCCTTCGATGTCTAGCAGAATGTTACGAATGGTTGAGTTCATTGGGCGATGACTGTTTGTGGCGCAATGTACGACAGACCAAAACAGAGTGGTTGGTATTTTTCATCCACGCCGCTGGCAGAATAATTGGGCGACCATCCGGCGGCATCTT
>DAOMFR010000024.1:55537-59552 GCA_035429885.1 Blastocatellia bacterium | reverse complement strand
TGTTGCAGCTTTTTCCACGCGGGCATCTTTCGATACCCTTCGATAAGGATTTGCTCCACTTCCGGCGGTGTGTCCATTGCCATTGGTTTCATAATTTGATGTTGAAGCAACCGCTGACGATTCGTCAACGAGTCAGGGATTCTTTCGGACAATCCGATAAAACTGGTCGCTGACGGGTTCCAATTCGTACCGGCGGCGAATCATGTCTAGCCCGGCGGCTTCGCGGCTGTTTTCGCGGACGCCGGTTTGCCAGATTTCCGGGTCGAAATCCACATACACCACGCGGCCCGCGTAAAAGAAATCGTCAATGGCCTTGTCCAGCTTGTCATCCGGCCAGCCTGAACCGGGCGAAATTGTGCGCCAATGCGGCTGCACTCCAATCGAAGAAAAGTAATGAATCAGTGGCGAACGCTGGCCGACAATAAAGCCGGAATTCCAAGCGAGCGGTTTGACCTTGGCGATGAAACGCAACGCGGCATTCGCATTCCATTCGGCGCTGTACAATTCTTTGGCTTCGTAATTCCAGGTGGCCTGGGTCATGGCAATCAATCCCAACAACACAATCGCTCCGCGCACCGGTCGCTGTTTCAACAACTCCGCCAAACACCATCCGCTGACCGCCGCCAATCCCAACATTCCCGTCAACGCATACCGCGGATTCACGGGCAAATCGTGATTGGCCAGCAAGACCAGATCCGCGAGCAATCCGCACAGCCCAAACAACCACAACAACCGCAGATGCTGTTTTGCCGCCAGCCAAACCATTGCCAACGGCGACAGCATCGCCACCGTGGCCGAGCAGATGAACGCAAACCTGCCCAAAAACCAAACGTTACGAATCGAAACCGGAAATCGCCGTCGCTCTTCCGCGCTCAGCCGATACCATTTGGTCACAGCGTCCAGATACAAATTTCCTTCGCGCAAATACCAGAACATCATTCCGCCAGCCGCCGCGACTCCGGTCAGCGCCAACGCCACCACAATGGTTGACCATTTCACTCGATGCACCCAAGCCGCCAGCGCAATGAACGGAAAGTAAAAGACGGCGAATTCGCGGACATTGGCGCTGAGTCCAATCAGGAATGCCGCCATCAAAAAACGGCTCAGATTCCCCAGTCGCAAGCTTCGCAACACCCACCACAGCGACCAACTGAGCATCAGAAATCCGGGAATCTCGCTCATCGCTCGCCCGCTGTACGTGATGAAGTACGGGGAAACGACAAAGACCAACGCTCCGAAAAACGCCGACAGTTTGCTGGCCGACAACTCTTTGCACAGCGCGTAAATTCCCGTAATGGCCAGTCCGGTTTGCGCGATGACGCTGTACCGTAACAACAGATAAGCGCGATCCGGTTGCCATCCGAACCAGCGATGCACAGCAGTCCAAAGCAAATGGTTGTAGCCAAGAAACAAGGCCCGCCCCAATCCGAGCACAGAATATTTTCCTTCGACGACGGCGCTGGTGTAATCCAATCCGTCCCAGTCGGAAATGAACCGGTCCTGATACTTCCACGCCAGCCACCACGAAATGCAGGCCAGTGGCAGCCAAAGGTAGAAGTCATTTTTCCAGCAGTGGGAATGGAAAGTGGAAAGTCGGGAACTGGGAGATGGGAGTTGGGAGTTGGGAGTCAATTCTTCAGTACAGTTGGCGTTCAATTTGAGGGCTGTGAATCAGAAGCTACCCTACCTCCCGACCACAGCCCCCATCTCCTGATTTCAACCTTTCGGCGCGTAATACCCTTTGCGATGACGAACCTTAAGGTCTTTCATCTCTTTGTCGGTTTTGGTTTTCAGCTTGATTTCGATCTTGCGAAAACTGCCGTCGGCAGCTTCATTTTTCGGTTCGTAGGCCAGCAAATACTGTTGGCGCAGATCGCGTTCCAGTTGACCAAATGCGTCTTCCATCTCGCGGTTGCTTTTCGGAATGATGGCGCGACCTCCGGTGGCGTCACAGAGTTTTTTCAGCACGCCTTCGTCAATACCGTAACGTCCGTGATCGCCGATGCCGATCGCGTAAATCACAGCTTCGGCTCGCAAAGCTTCGTCAATCGCGTCACCGATTTTCATGCGGCTGGTGGTGTCTTCGCCGTCGGTGATCAAAATGATGGTTTTGCGTCCCGGTTGCCGAGCCAGCATGTCGGCGCTGGTGGCGACAATCGCGTCATACAACGAAGTTCCGCCTTGCCGCGACCGGCCATTGATCGGAGGCGTCGGTCCGCCAAAGACTCCCACCGGCGGTGGAGCGACAAATTCGATCTGGTCCAAGCCGCGGCGAATGCGCGCAGGATTCGAGCTCAAATCCTGCATGACGGTCGTTTCGCCTTCGAACTTCAGTACGGCGGCGGTGTCTTTGCCAAACCGAATGACGGAATCCACAAATCGGCCTCCGGCTTCTTTGAGCAAAGGCAAGGTGTATTGTTCGCTGCCGCTGACATCGACCAGAATTGCCATCGTCAACGGCAAATCAAATTCTTTTTTGAACGCAAAAATTTCCTGCGACTGGCCGTTTTCCAGGATTTCGATGTCTTCCTGTTTCAGGTCGTTCAAATATCGGTTTTGTTTATCCTGAACGCTGAACAACACGTTGACCAATTGCGTGCCGATTTTGATGGTTTGCTGCTCTTCTTCTTTTTTCGGAGGTTTTTGCTGGGTTTGTTTTTTGTCCTGTTGTGCGCCGACGTTTGCCAATGGTGCGAAAGCAATCGCCGTCGCCACCAACACGACCATTGCCAGACTCAAGAGCTTTGCTTGATTGTTGTGTTTCATCTGCCATCTCCATTGAAGGTGGGACTGTTCCCACACTGCACGCCGCCGCAAAGGGGTGGCAAGCGGCGTTGAATTTCCTTACTGATTGGTCGGCGCTGCGGTTACAGTTCGCGGAGGCGTCGCCACATATCCGGCCTTGGTTCTGATTTTGAAATCCTTGTTATTCGGCAAGCGCACTTCGATTTTGCGATATTTGCCGTCGTATTTGTCGTTGGTCGGCTGGTAAGCCACCAGATACTGACTGCGAAGTTCACGAGCGGTGGCCGAGAAGCTGCGTTCCAGTTCGATGACTTCCGTAGTAAAGAAAGCTCGACCGCCGGTTTCTTCGGCCAGCCTCTTTAAGTCTTTGTCTTCTTTCTTGTCCACCATTCCGCCTTGCACGCCGAAAAAGCCTGCGGATTTGGTGCTGATGACGTAAACAATGGTTTCGGAGCGCTGCGCGATTTCGATGGCGTCTTTTAATTCGCGTTCACTAACCGTGTCTTCGCCATCGGTGATAACAACCATTGCTCGGCGACGTCCGGCCAGCGCAGGCGACAACATTTTCTCTTCACAAATTTGATAAATCGCATCGTACATCTTGGTTTCGCCCTGCGCTTTGACCTTGTCCACGGCTTTGGTGATCTGATCAATTCGGTTGGTGAAATCCTGATGCAGTTCGATTTGGGAATCGAAGGTGGCAAACAATGCGCGGTCCTGGCGCGAAGTCAGCATCGTTTGCAGAAACGACACCACGGCATCCTTTTCAAACTTCAATTTGGGCTTGACGCTGTTGGACGTGTCCATCAACACAGCAACGTCAATGGGCAAATCGCTTTGGGCCTGGAAGGATTCGATTTTCTGTGGAACCTTATCTTCGAAAAGCTCAAAATCCGATTGCTTCAGGTCGACAATAAACCGCCCGGTTTTATTGTCATTGACCGTCACGGCCAATCGTACGTTGACGGTGATGCTCTGCAATTGTTCAGGGTTTGTGTTGTCCTGACCGGCAGGTTTTGTTTTATCGCCGGGCTTTTGCGGCGGCTGTTGTTTAGCGGGCGGCTGTTGCTGTTGCGAAGCCTGTGTTTGAGCTTGCTGTGCGCCCACACCAAAAACTCCCGCGCACACGATGACCATAATCGAAACAGCAGCCGCCCACGCGAACCAGCGACGCATTTTCATAACTCTACCTCCGATTAACTGACGATGATTTCAGGGGAATGAACGAGGCGTTGATTATAGTTTGCGCGGAAGTTGGCAGTAAAGCGGG
>DAOMFR010000024.1:30531-55437 GCA_035429885.1 Blastocatellia bacterium | reverse complement strand
CCTGCGCCTGCGCCTGCCAACTCAGCACCTCCGCCGTGCGGGACCGGGCTGGGGCTTTTCGCTTCGACATAGCGAATGGTTCCGTCTTCGATGACATTGAAATCGCGCGAAGCAGTCGTGGCACTGGAGCGAGTCGCTTGCACACAATACTGATCGGGCGTGGCTTCGGTGGACGTGTAAACGTAACCACTGACAGCTCCGCCGCCAGTGTAGTTGGCGTCAATCAGACCGGCTTGATTCAATTCAGCCAGCGTGCCGAATTTGCCTTTCATGGCGCTGAACTGCGCCTGGTTGTTGTGGACAGTTCGCAAAGTCTGAATGGCTGCGGTTTCGCGTCCGGTTTCCAGATTCTTGAGCAGTTTGGGAACAGCGACGGCGGCCAGAATTCCTACGATGGCAACGACGATCAGCAATTCGATCAATGAAAAACCCGCTTGAGTGCGGCGGCGTGCGAGGTATTGGTGCTTCATAAAACTTTCAGCTCCTTCCAAATTAGGGAAAAACTTTAATTGAGGTCTGTCACGATGTTCTGACACGATGGAAGATCAGGACGGTTCCAATATTACTACACCGGCGCGGAGATTTGCCAAACGCGCATTCTCATAAATGCCGGATGTAGCTTCGCAAAGCAAAAACCAGGGCAATCGCAGAAACCACCAGCCAGGAAATTGCCCAGAATGTCGCTGGAATCAACGTCATTTCCGCCATGTTGACCGCGTCAGAATGCATGTTGGTTGTCGTCGAAATTACGAACAGCGTCCGCAAATCCAGAAACGCATTCAGACAGCATTGCACGGCCAAAAAGCTGAGCAGGAAATTTGCAAAGCCAGGACTGGAAATCATCGCCAATCCAACCAGTCCCAGCGCCAACACGATGCCCATCATCCAAGTGAGCCAATCTCCGGCCAGAAAAACCGTAATCAGCAACACCAACCCGGCACTGGCCGTCAGTGCGGCTTTGGCTCGCGTTGCCTGGCTGCCCAGAATTAGCAACGCAGCGCCAAATACTGTGCTGGCCAGATACCCCGCGCTCGAAATGGCCGGCCCAAATCCGCCACGCGTTAAGGTCGTTCCGCTGGCGTCGGAAAGATACACATGCAGGCTCTCCACCTGTCCCAATGTCAGCAACGCCGCAGCGGCATGTCCGCCTTCGTGAATGAAGGTGACGAACAGCCGGATGGGATAAATAATCAATCGCGCCAGGGGAAGAGACGCCAGCACAACGCTCAGCACCGAAGCGCCAATCAAAAACCACAAAGGGTCACGGTTTTTTCCTTTTGCCATAATTCCGAGAACGCGGGCGACCGTTGAAAAGTTCTGGCCGCAATCAACATGACTGTGGGACAATTCAAAAACGAGATCATACCTTGTCGAAGGAGACACAACCGCACAAATGCCAAGCAAGGAGTTTGAATTTCTAAAACCGCTTTCCGACCAAAATCCTTTCCTGAACTTTTTGGGGATTGAATTGTTGGATGCCGGCGAAGGATGGGTAAAAATGAAACTGACTTTTCGCCCGGAATTTCTGCAACCATTCACTGTTCACGGCGGAGCCATTTATTCGCTGGCGGACGCGGCTGCAGCGCATGCTCTGATGACGAAAATCATGCCTGACCAGTACCCCACCACCGTCGAACAGCGCATCAACTTTCTGAAAGCGGTCAAAGATCAGGATATTTACTGCGAAGCCAGCATCGTCAATCTTGGCCGCACACTGGCGTATTCCGAAGTGACAATGACATCAGCGGACGGCAAGCTTGTCGCAAAAAGCACAGCCACATTGATGCGACTGGACGCCACGCGCAGTAAGAAACCGGACTAATTCTTGGTTATCGAATGTTTCTGGCTGCGTTCTCAAGCACGTCTTTAATCGTTTTCCAGCCAAATCCCGGGCTGTAAATTTGAAACGCGAAATAAACCATCACCAGCGTCAGGGCAACGATGAAAAGACGGCCAAGCGAACGATAAAACCTGTCGTTCATACCTGAAAGCCGCATGGAACAAACAGCAAATCTGTTTGACAGAACTGCTGTTGAATCGGGTCAACGGGGGCTTGCGACGTTTTGAGGGATAAACTCAGCCGATGCTTTTGTGCCGACGCGCATCACAGGCGCATCGGCATCACGATGTAGCGGAAATCGTAATCGCTCTCGTCTTTTGACCGAAGCTGCACCTGGGAATTTCCGTCTTTGAATTCCAACAGCGCGTCGCCTTCCTGAATCACGCTGAAAAAATCCAGCAGGTATTGCGCGTTGAAGGCGGCGGAAATTTCCGGGCCATCATATTCGGCAGGCAGAACTTCATTGGCTTCGCCGGATTCGGACGCGGGAGCCGAAATCGTGACTTTGCCCGGCGTGACATCGAATCGGATCGTGTGCGAACGTTCATCCGCCATCAGCGCCACGCGGCGCAACGCCGCTGACAATTGCGACACCGGAAATGCCACGCGGTTGTCGTTGCCTTTGGGCAACACCAATTCGTAGTTTGGAAACTGTCCGCTGAGCGTGCGTGAAGACAGCAACCGCTTGCCGAAGCGGAAAAACAGATGGTTATCGTTGAAGCCAATTTCCACTGTTTCTTCGGTGTCAGCACTCAACCGGGAAAGTTCGGACAAAGTCTTTTTGGGAATCAGCACGTCCAGACTCGCTTCCCCCAAGTTCACGCCCTTTTCCGCATAGGAAAGCCTGTGACCGTCTGTCGCCACCATACGAACTTTGTCTGAGTGAATTTCAAACTTCGCGCCGTTTAACGTGTAACGAGATTCTTCGGCTGTAATGGCAAATTGCGTTCGGGCAATCAGCGTCCGCAACGTTTCCGCTGGCAGGGAAGTAAAGTGACCATCAAATGTTTGCACTTCGGGAAAATTGTCTTTCGGCAAACCTGACATGCGGAACTTCGACCGCTCACACACAATCGTGATCTGGTCGTTGTCGCCCTGCTTGAATTCGATTTCGGCTTCGGGTAGCGCGCGGACAATTTCAAACAGTTTTTTCGCCTGCAAACAAATGGCCCCCTGCTTTTTACCTTCAATGGGACAGGACGTGGAAATGGAAACGTCCAGATCTGTTCCCTTGATTGAAAGCTCGTTCTCTTTGGCTTCGATCAGGAGGTTGGACAAAATTGGAATAGTGCTTTTCTTTTCGACGACTCCTTGAATCAAGTTCAACTCTTTCAATAAAGCTGATTTGCTAACGGTGAAATGCATGGCGTGATTCCTCTCGATATTCGCTCACTACTTTTTCTACTTAACTAATACCTAAATACTATTTATTTCTAGCAGTAATAGTAGGGCCTGTGGAAAAGTGGAAAACAAATTTAACTTGCCGGTTTCAGGTCGCTTAACTGACTTTTAGCTTGTGAAAAACCTTGTTGATTGTTCAGGGCGGCTGTTGAGATTTCTGTGGAAAAAGTCTTCCGGCGGAAAACCGGCTCTGTTATCCACAGGCTTTCAACGTAATTCACAGGCAAAGAAAAGCGGTCTTGTGTAAAAGCCGTTAAGTTTATTTACAGCTAGCAATTAAGCTGTTGATAACCGTGTGAAAATTGCCCTTCTTCTCTTCGTAAAGGGCCTGGATTTTTTTGACGCTGTGTATGACCGTCGTGTGATGTTTATCACCAAATTCCCTGCCAATTTCCGGCAAGCTGGACTTGGTCAGCGTTTTGCACAGATACATTGCCACCTGTCGCGGGAAGGCGATTTCTCTGGAATTCGACTTCGATTTCAACTCAGAAACCTTGAGTTTGTAGTGACTGGCGACGATCTTCTGGATCTTGTCTATCGTGACGGAGCTTTGCTCCTCTTCAATGATGTTTTTGATCGCTTCTTGCGCCAGCGCCAGGCTGATCGGGTCGCCTCGCAACGAAGACAGCGCCATCAGGCGAACCAGCGAACCTTCCAACTCGCGAATGTTCGACCGGATTTTCTGGCCGATATACAGGGCGACGTCGTCGGGCAGATCAATTTTTTCCATCTCGGCTTTTCGGCGCAAAATGGCGACTTTGGTTTCGATGTCCGGCGGAGTGATATCGGCGATCAATCCCCACTCAAATCGCGAATGCAGCCGCTCTTCCAGCGTGGGAATGTCTTTAGGCGCGCAATCAGCGGAAATGACGATCTGCTTTTGTCCGTCGTGCAACGCGTTGAAGGTGTGAAAGAATTCTTCCTGAGTGCGCTCTTTGCCGGCGATGAACTGGATGTCGTCCACCAGCAGAATGTCTATTGACCGGTATCGGTCGCGGAATGCATTGGTTTGATCGTACCGAATCGAATTGATCAATTCGTTCATGAATCGTTCCGCCGAAATGTAACAAAGCCGCAGGTGACGATATTGCTCTTTGATGCGGTGGCCGATGGCGCACATCAGATGCGTTTTGCCGAGCCCCACGCCGCCGTAAATGAACAGCGGATTGTACGTTTTGGACGGCGCGTCAGCGACAGCCAGTGCCGCCGCGTGAGCAAACTGATTGCATGAACCGACGACAAAGGTTTCGAAGGTGTATTTCTGATTTAAGTGTGTTTCTGTCAGGTCGGTATCGGCCAATCTCGGTGACGTCACAACTGCTGTTGAAAAATACTGGCGAGGCGGTTCGGCCAGCGATAAAGCGGCGGCAGATTTCGCCTGAATCGAATCCGAATAGGTCGCTTGCCGAGCTTCAATGGATTGCTGGGCCAATTCCGTTGAAGATTCAAAGGTGATTGAGCAACTGCCAATCCCCACTTCGTCCAGCGATTCTTCCAACACGTCACGGTAATTGTTCAGAATCCAATCTTCAAAGACGCGATCAGGAACTCGAACTTTTAGCGTCGAACCATCCAGGCTCAGCATAGAAGTTGGCCGGAACCACGTGGTGAAACTTTCGTGGTTAACCCTTTTCTCGACTGCTGAAAGGACTGAATCCCAGATGTTTTCGCTCATAAACAACACCCGGCCAGGTCAGCGCTATTCACGACGCTGTCGCTTGGCAATTGTTGAAAAAATTCTTTCTGACGACGGAAGGGGTGCGAGTATACAGATCGAAAAAGTGATTGCAAGGATTCCATTTTCAACCTTTGACGAGCAGTTCATAATGCGCCAACTAATCACTTCAACAGTCGGAGGAACGCAAGATGACGTTGGCAAATGAAGTGTCTTTGATGGACGCAACCGCGCAAGCAGAGCTGATTCGCAACAAGCAAATCAGTTCGCTGGAGCTGGTCAACGCTGTGATTGAACGCATTGAGCGAGTTAATCCACAGATCAATGCCGTCGTTGCCAAAATGTATGACCAGGCGCGTGAAGCTGCCAAGGGAGATTTCCCGCAGGGCGCGTTTGCCGGGGTTCCTTTTCTTCTGAAGGACTTGCAAGCGGCTTACGAAGGCGTGCCGATGACCATGGCGTCGAAGTTTCTGAAAGATTTCAAGCCGAACGGCGATAGCGAACTGGTCAAACGCCACAAACGCGCCGGACTGATTGTCGTCGGCAAAACCAACACGCCGGAATTCGGTATCTTTCCCACGACGGAACCGGAACTGTTCGGGCCGACGCGCAATCCTTGGGACTTGTCGCGGATGGTGGGCGGTTCCAGCGGAGGTTCCGCCGCCGCAGTCGCCGCCGGAATCGTGCCTATGGCGCACGCCAATGACGGAGGTGGTTCGATTCGCATTCCGGCATCGTGTTGCGGGGTGTTCGGTTTGAAACCGACGCGAGGCCGCAATCCGCTTGGTCCGCATTTCGGAGACATTTTCAGCGGATTGATTGCCGAACATGCGGTGACGCGTTCAGTTCGTGACAGCGCGGCGTTGCTGGACGCGACTGCTGGATACGACCTTGGCGATCCTTACATCGCTCCGCTGCCTGCAAGACCTTTCGCTCAAGAAGTCGGCGCTGATCCCGGCAAGTTGCGAATTGCCTTCACGACAACGCCAATCAACGGCGCAGAAGTTCATGCCGATTGCATAGCTGCAGTTCACGACGCGGCGAAATTATGCGAACAGCTTGGCCACGAAGTTACGGAAGCAGCTCCGCAACTGAATGGCGAAATGATTGGCAAAGCGTTTATGACAATCTGGTCTGCGGGCAATGCGTGGACGGCGGACAGTTTGTCGTTCGCTGTTGGCCGCAAACCAACGCAGGAAGATTTTGAACCGGCGACGTGGGCGCTGATGGAAATGGGCCGCCGCAGAACTGCGCCGGAGTATTTGATGGCCGTTCAGATGCTGCAAATCTTTGCTCGCCGAGTCGCTCAATTTATGGAGCAATACGACATCTGGCTGACGCCCACGCTTGCCGAACCGCCGTTACCGCTCGGCAGTTTTGCTTCGCCTGCCGATAACCCGATGGCCGGAATGCGGCGTTCGGGCCAATTCGCTCCGTTCACGCCCATCGTCAATGCGACTGGGCAACCGGCGATGTCAGTTCCGCTTTACTGGAACACCGAAGGCTTGCCAATCGGCACTCACTTTGTCGCTCGTTATGGCGAAGAAGCGAGCTTGTTCCGACTGGCGGCACAGCTTGAAATGGCTCGTCCGTGGGCAGGACGTCGTCCGCCAATTTCAGTTTGAGGAGTGTTTGAAATGACTGAGAAAACCATTGCGCCTTACGGTTCGTGGCGTTCGCCAATTACTTCGGATTTGATCGTGGCCGGAACGGTTCGTCTTGGCCAGATCGAGTTGGATGGCGAAGCCGTGTATTGGATCGAAGGCCGCCCGGCGGAAAAAGGCCGCAACGTGATCGTCAAACGCTCTGCCGACGGTTTGACTGTTGATCTGACGCCTTTGCCATTCAATGCGCGAACGCTGGTCAATGAATACGGCGGAGGCAGTTTTGTCGTCAGCAAAGCCGAAGTCTTCTTTTCCAACTTTGCGGATCAACGGCTTTATCGAATTGCGCCGAACACGGAGCCGCAGGCCGTGACTTCGGAATCGAAGTTTCGTTACGCAGACGGCGTTGTGGATTGGCAACGCAATCGGTTTGTTTGCGTCCGCGAAGACCATTCGGTCACTGGACAAGAAGCCAAAACCACGCTGGCGGCGATTGATCTGACCAGCGGCGAACAAACCGTTCTAGTCGAAGGCAACGATTTTTATTCCTCGCCACGGCTCAGTCCGAATGGCAAACAACTGGCTTGGCTGGCGTGGGATCATCCGAACATGCCCTGGGATGGTTCGGAGCTTTGGTTGGCAGATGTGCAGGTGGACGGTTCGCTGGCGAATAAAACGTTGATTGCTGGCAGTAGCAACGAATCCATTTTTCAGCCGGAATGGTCGCCCGAAGGCGAACTGTATTTTGTTTCGGACCGCAGCAACTGGTGGAATTTGTGTCGGTTGCGCGCTGGCGTAGTCGAAGCCGTTTGTTCAAAGGATGCCGAGTTTGGTTTGCCGCATTGGGTGTTCGGCATGTCCACTTATGGATTTGTTTCGGTCAAACAGATTGTTTGCACGTACGTGGAGCAAGGATTTTCTCACTTGGCGTTGATTGACACCGATAGTGGCAAGATTGAAACCGTCGAATCGGCATACACGCAAATTGACGGCATTCGATGCTCGCCAGGCAGCGCAGTCTTTTTTGCCGGTTCTCCGAATCAGCCTTCGGCAATTGTTCGCTTTGATCCGGCGACTGTGCAATTTGAAACACTGCGTCGGTCAAGCGAACTGGCAATAGATTCTGGCTACGTTTCTCCGCCTCAGGCTGTCGAGTTTCCGACCGAACGCGGTGTCACTGCGCACGGATTCTTTTACCCGCCTCAAAACAAGGATTATGCCGCGCCGGATCATGAACTCCCGCCGTTGCTCGTTATGATTCACGGAGGCCCGACTGCGGCAGCTTCTCCGACGCTGAAGCTGGGGATCCAATATTGGACTTCGCGCGGCATCGCTGTTCTGGATGTAAACTATGGTGGTAGCACAGGTTACGGGCGAGAATATCGCGAACGATTGAAAGGCAATTGGGGCGTCGTAGATGTGGATGATTGCGTCCATGGAGCCAGGTTTTTGGCTGAACAGGGCTTAGTGGACAGTAACCGATTGGCGATCACAGGCGGCAGCGCCGGAGGTTACACTGTATTGTGCGCGCTTGCGTTCCGCGATGTGTTTAAAGCCGGAGCGAGTCATTATGGCGTCAGCGATTTGGCTGCGCTGGAAATTGACACGCACAAGTTCGAATCACGGTACACACATTCATTGGTTGCTCCGTATCCGGAACGCGCAGATCTTTACCGCGAACGTTCGCCGATTCATCACACTGATAAGCTGAATGCACCGGTGATTTTCTTTCAGGGCTTGGAGGATAAAGTCGTTCCGCCCAACCAGTCCGAAATGATGGTCGAAGCCTTGCGGAAAAAGAATCTGCCCGTCGCCTATGTCACGTTTGAAGGCGAACAGCATGGATTTCGTCAGGCGGCAAATATCAAACGCGCACTGGATGGGGAACTGTATTTTTATTCGCGCATCTTCGGGTTTGAGCTGGCAGACCACGTTGAACCTGTTCCGATTGAAAATCTGAAGTAACCCAATATCCACGAAGGAACACGAAGCGGCATGAGCACAGGTAGGGCAGGTTTTCCAACCTGTCCATGAATGACAAGAAAGCCATTTGCTCGTCGGTGACCTTTCGCGTGAGACGGGGCAAGTTGGAAAACCTGCCCTACAGCTTTTCGTGCTGTTTCGTGTGTCTTCGTGGAAAGAAAACCAGCTAACTCCATCAACTAACCCCCTGGAAACCGACGAAGAATTGATCGTCCGCGTCGCGCAGGGCGATATCCGTGCGTTTGAATTGCTGGTCACGCGTTACCAGAAACAGGCTTTGCGGGCGGCTCAACGGTTTGTTTACAACCGGCAGGAAGCCGAAGATCTGTCTCAGGAAGCGTTTCTGATTGTGTTTCGTAAAGCGCATACATACGAACCGAAAGCGTCGTTCAAAACTTGGTTTTTCACCATCCTGTTCAATCTTTGTCGCAATTCCGTCAAAAAGAAAAAGCCGGTTTATCTGAGCAGTGATTCGTCAGAAACTGAAATACCCCGCAGTCTTGATCCCGCTGGCCAGTTTGATCGCCAACAAATCCAACAGGCTCTGGCCAAAGCCATTCTCAAACTGCCTGAAAACCAGCGGGCAGCTTTTATCCTGTGTCACTACGAAAATTTCAGCTACGCCGACGCTGCGCGAAGTTTGGGCGTTTCGGTCAAAGCGGTCGAATCACTGCTTGTCCGCGCCAAACGCCAATTACGGGAAGAGCTGGACTGGCTGAGAAAAAAAACTTCTGATTGAGCGCAGGGATTTCCCGGCTCAGTTGTATAAGCAACCGACAACTATGACTTGCTCGAACAATCCAAACAATCATTCTAAATCTGAAGAAGATTTCGACCGCTTCCTGTGTGACGTTGACGACTTGTATGGAGACGCTCCGGGGTTGGCGGTGCCGCCGCATTTTGTTGCACGAGTTACCGCCAGAGCCAAAGCGGAATCTGCTTTCATCGCCGAGCGCCGATCCATCTGGAATTCATTTTGGGATTTCAGTGTGCCGGTGCGAGTGGCTGCGGTTTCGGCACTGTTATTGGCATCGTTTGGAGGAATCCGCACCGGGTTGGTGATTACCGATTTGGTGACGTCCAAACGAAAACCGGAACCCGCGATCCAGATGGAAATGGATATGGCTCCGGCGGAACAGTCTCTGGTTCAATTAGTGCACAGCGAAGGTGCGGCCGTTGCCGGCAACTCTGTTCACAAGTCAGGAGCGGCGCAATGAAAAAAAATCTTCTCCAGCTTGCCTTCATCGTTTCTGTCATTTTCAACCTGGCTGCTGCGGGAGCGGTTGTGTATGGTTTGACCACGACCAAATCCGCCGCCAGCAAAAACAAAGATCTGTTTGCCGCGTATGATCGCCTGAACCTGACCGAAGACCAGAAAAAGGTTTTTGGCGAACATTACATGGACATCATTCGCCGTATCACCGAATCGCAAAAGCTTTATAAAACAAAATGGGCTGAAGTCGTTGAGTTGGTTTCTCAACCCAATCCCGATTGGGTGCTGATCCAGGCAAAACAAAAAGAGATTCTGGATGCCAGCCGCGAAACCCAGTCCATGATTTTTCATCGCTGGGATGGTGTGAAAACCTACATGACGCCTGACCAGCAAAAAGTCTTTTACGAAATTCTGCGTGAACGAATCAATTCCGGCGAAATGTCCGGCGATGTCAGAAACGCGAAAGAATTGTTAGACCGACAGTTGGCGAAGCCTTAACCCTAAGGTTCGATCATCGCTGACCGTGAGTCCAAACGTTTTTGCAACTAAACACACCAACCTAACCATAGGAGAACAACGTATGAAACGACGCTATGCCTTTTTACTGGCATTGGCTTTTTGCTTCTCAGCTTTATTCGTTGCACAACGAGAAGGCGATGCAAAAGTGACAGTTCCTTCGGCTGCCGCTGCGACATTTAGCAAAGATGTCGCGCCAATTCTGTATGCCAAATGCGCTACTTGCCATCATCCCGGCGAAGCCGCGCCAATGTCTTTGTTGAATTACAAAGATGTTCGTCCCTGGGCGAAATCCATTCGCGAAAAAGTGGTCAGCCGCGAAATGCCGCCCTGGTATGCCGACCCGAATCACGGTGAATTCCTGAACGACGCTCGTTTGACGCAAGCACAGATTGACACCATTACCAACTGGGTCGCGGGCGGAGCGAAAGAGGGCGACGCGAAAGATTTGCCTGCGCAGCCGACGTTTTCCAACACCGGTTGGAAATTCGGTCAGCCGGATGTGGTTTTGGAAATGACGGAAGAAGCATCCATTCCCGCCGACGGCACGATTCCGTACAAGTATTACGCCATTCCGACGAACTTCACCGAAGACAAGTACATTCAATTTGCCGAAGTCAAACGCGGCGAACCCAGCGTCGTTCATCACGTGATTGTCAGTGTCCGCGAAGGTGGATTGCCTGCGGGCGAAATCAAAGCCAACGCTCAGCGCGTCAATCCGGAAGCCGCCGGACAGCAGCGTTCGCAACAGCAGCGTCGCGCGGCCAATCAGGATGCGATGTTGGTTGGTTGGGCGCCTGGAATGGATCCGCTGACGTTGAAACCGGGCAATGCCAAGCTAGTCAAGAAAGGTTCCGTGCTGGTGTTCCAGATGCATTACACCGCGACGGGCGTTGCGGCGAAAGACCGCACAAAGATCGGGTTATGGTTTGCCAAGAACCCCGTCGAAAAACAGATGATTACCCGCGGCGTGACGGTTGACCCGTACAAGTTGGTGATTCCACCGGGCGAAGGGAATTTTGAATCGCACTCGTCGCACACGTTCACGGAAGACGTTCACATTTACATGTTCATGCCGCATATGCATGTTCGCGGCAAAGATTTTGAGTACAAACTGGTTTACCCAGACGGCAAAGAGAAAATTCTGTTGCGTGTGCCGAAGTATGATTTCAATTGGCAGCTCACGTACTTTACGAAAGAACCGATTGCCGTTCCCAAGGGAAGCCGCATAGAATGCACGGCGCACCACGATAATTCTGCGAACAACAAATTCAATCCTGATCCCAGCATCACCGTCCGTTGGGGCGACCAAACCTGGGAAGAGATGATGATCGGTTGGATTGATTACACGATTGATAGTCAGAATTTGCGGCTGGCGCAATCCGCGTCAAAGTAACCAGCAGACAAAATAGATCAGTACCGGAAGCTGTAGCGACCAAGGAGAAAAGCAGTGCTTTGTTTCCAGTAAGGTCGCTACTGTTTCCTGTGCGGAACCGATTGCAAAAAGGAGCAATTCTATGTGGATTCGTAAAGCACTTCGAGATTTGAAAAAAGGCGTGGATTCGCCCATGCCGACGCAAGTCGTTTCGAATGAAGAGTTCATTCCGCGCCCGCAAAGCGAGCCGCAGAAAATGGTCGAACAATTGATCGGCGAAATGTCTGAGACACGCGCCAAAAAACTCGGCATGCAACGCCGCGACTTTATGCGCACTTCCATGGGGCTGGCGACTTGTTTCCTCGCTCAAAATCAGGTGTTCGGCAAATGCTGGGAAGTGGATGACATTGAAACGTGGGAAGCTGCGCCTTACCAGGAAAAATGGCCGAAAGACGAATACTTCATTATTGATGTGCAGGCGCATTTCACTAATGGCGCACCGCTTACCGGGTTCCGCACCATGGAATTCGTCAAGAACATGGGCTTTCAGTTGAAAGATGATGCCGAAGCTTACGGCTTCCGCAACTTCGTCAAGGAAATGTTCTTCGACAGCGAAACCAATATGGTGGTGATTTCCGGCGTTCCCGGCAAAGAAAACCTGCGCGATGAAAGTGGCAAGGTGTTGGAAGGTGCCGCGCGCACTCCGGGATTGCCTGGCAAGGTGTTGCCAAGTTGGGTGATGGCTGAAGCGCGTAAACAGATCAATCAGTTGGCCGGTTCGCAGCGCGCATTGAATCAGGGCAATCTGGCTCCGAATCATTACTGGGACAAAGTCAAAAACGAGATCAACAAAGCCGAATTGATCGAACAGATGGAACGCGAGATCAAGGTTTACGGGATTAGCTCCTGGAAGTGGTATTGCCACACTGACCCGGCGCGGACCGGCAATGGGTTCCAGCTGGATGACGACAACGCACAGTTCTTCATCGAAGAATCCCGCAAACGTGGCATCAAGCTGATCAGCACGCACAAAGGATATTCCTACCAATCGCGGACGCTCGGCCACTTGGCCAATCCGAAAGATGTCGAGAAAGCCGCGCTGCGGAATCCAGACTTCAACTTTGTTGTTTACCACTCGGCAATCAAACACGGTTCGAACGAAGCCAATTGGAAGGAGTCGAATCAGTATGACCCGACGACAGGCGATTTCCTGTGGCATTCAGTGCTGATGGACATCAAAAAGCGCAATCCGAAGATGAACAACGTTTACTGCGAGATCGGCAGCTTCTTCAACACGCTGGCGGTCATTGATCCTGTGATGGCTGCCCACGGGTTGGGCAAGAACATTAAATACTACGGTTCAGATCACGTCGTTTGGGGCACGGATTGTCTGTGGTGGGGGTCGCCGCAGTGGGGCATTGATGCCTTGAAACGCTTCCAGATTTCGGACGAGATGTGCGAAAAATTCGGCTACAAGAAAATCACCAAAGAAGATAAGGCTAAAATCTTTGGTTTGAACGCAGCCAAACTTTACAACGTGGACGTGAAGGCTAAGCGCAATGCTTTGCCGGCAGACGCGTTGGAAAAGGTCAAAATCGCGTATCACGAACATGGCGGCCAGCCGAGCAATGCGGCTGCGGGTTGGGTTCGCGCCACCGATTAACATCTAATTGAAGCTGGTTTTGCGCCCGGTAAATGTTGGTTGCACACCGATCATTGCCGGGCGCCCATTGCTGAGTGCAATGCCGGCTTACTACATTCCCCTCAAGTTTAACTAAGCACCACAAGGAGAGATTTCGATGCGACGATCAATGATGGTCTGGGCGGCGCTGTTGCTGGTTCAATTTCTGGCAGGTTCCGCCTTGGCTCAAGCAAAACTGGAAGGCCGTTGGGTTGGCAAGGTCAAATCCATACAAGGCGAGCGCGATGCCAATGCTAGTTTCAAAAAAGAAGGCGACAACTTCACCGGCACGATTTCTGGTCTTCGACCGGGGCAAGATATCGCGCTGAAAGATATCAAAGTTGACGGTGACAAGGTCACTGCTATTGCCGAAGTGGAAACGCCGATGGCAACCATTGTCATCAATTACAAATTCACGTTGGCCGGCGACAGTTTGAATGGACAAGGGGCGCTGGAATTCTCTGGGAATGCGATCAGCTTTGATGTCGAATTGAAACGCGACACCGGAGCGGCGGCATCTGCAACTTCGGGCGGCGGGTCATCGGTCGCTCAAGCTCCGGCGCAACGTCCGCAGCAACAACGCCCAACCATTGAACAGCCACAACAGAAACAATCCATTGATTATTTCATCGGCAAATGGAGCTTTAAGTTTGTTGGTCGCGAAAGCGCTTTGGGACCTGCTCCGCGCGAAGGTGTAGTTGTGTTTACCAAGCGCGCTGACGGCAAATCGGCTGACGGTGTTGTCACTGGCACGGCCGACGGAAAGCCATACAAAGACACCATAGTTTTGAGCCTTGATGCCGCAACCAAGATGTTGTCCATCTCGGAAAAATTGGCGAGCGGGGCTCAAGTCAACAGCACCGGCGATTGGACCAGTCCGATTGCAATTCGGTTTGCTCCGGCAGCGGTTAGCGCCAAAGGCCAGAAGCTGCAATTACGCCGCCTGGTTTCCATCATCGCCGCGCATTCGTTTTCCATCACCGATGAGCTGTCTGAAGATGGCGGCCCGTTCGCTCGGTTAGGAAACGCTGTTTACGCCAAAGTTCAATAGATTGGTCAGGCAGGCATCCGCCGCCTGCCTTAATTCTCAGGAGGTTGGAATGAAACGCATACGATTGACGGTTTTGAGCTTGGTTGTTTGCCTGGTTGTCGCAGCCATCGGATTTTCCGGCAGCAAAGCCAGTGGTGAAAAAGCATCCGCGCCCGCCGCACCGACATTTACCAAAGATGTCGCACCGATCTTTTTCAAAAATTGCGCCGAATGCCATCGTCCTGGCGAAATCGCTCCGATGTCGTTGATGAATTACAAAGAGGTCCGTCCTTGGGCAAAATCCATCCGCGAAAAAGTCATCAGCCGCGAAATGCCTCCGTGGCACGCCGACCCGAATCACGGACAATGGTCAAACGACAAACGAATGTCGCAAAAAGAAATTGACACCATTCTGGCCTGGGTCGATGGCGGCACGAAAGAAGGCGATCCCAAAGACATGCCTGCCGTGCCAAAATTTGCCAAAGGCTGGCAAATTGGCGAACCGGACATCACTTTCCAAATGCCTGAAGAATTCACCGTTCCGGCAGAAGGTGCCGTACCGTACATGTATTTCACCGTGCCGAGCGGATTTACCGAAGACAAGTACATCGCGGCAATGGAAGCTCGCGCCGGGGATTTGTCTGTCGTGCATCACATCGTTGTTTACGTTCGCGATCCGAAAGAACGCGCACCTAAACGGCAAGACATCGGCACCGGATTGTTAGGTGCATTGTCGCCAGGCAATACGCCGTTCATTGCGCAGCCGGGAACTGCCAAGTTGATCAAAGCCGGTTCGCAAATTGTTTTCCAAATGCATTACACGCCCAGCGGCAAAGTCACTAAAGATCGTTCGATCATTGGATTGAAATTCGCCAAAGGCCCGGTTGATAAAGTCATCACGACGACTGCGGCTTGGGATACGCGCTTTGTGATTCCGCCGAACGCCGAAAATCACGAAGTCCGCGCCACTTATACCGCTGAAGAAGATTTGGACATTGTTAGCTTGATGCCGCATATGCATTTGCGCGGCAAGGATTACAAATACGTCGCGCATTATCCTGACGGGCGCCAGGAAGTTTTGCTGTCCGTTCCGCGCTATGATTTTGGCTGGCAGGTGTATTACTACCCGGTCAAGCCTTTGCGCATGCCGAAAGGCACAAAAATCGAAGGCATCGCTCATTACGACAATTCGACCAAAAATCCAGTGAATCCTAACCCCAGTCAACCAGTTCGGTTTGGCGAACAAACCTGGGAAGAAATGATGAATGGCTTTTTTGATTTTGTTCCTGTCGGGCCGCCTGCAAAGCCAGCCGCTTCTGGTAGCAGCAGTTCGAGGTAGTGTCTGTAATTCAGAATCTGATTGAAACAACGGATTAGACGGGAAGAGTGGTTTTCATTGCCAGTCTTCCGTTTGCTCCGTTATTTTCTTTTCGGGTGTTTGTTGTCGCAGTCTCAATCCATCCACTAAAGAGGCGAAATTATGATTCAGCGATTGTCTGTTCGGTTTCTTTTACACTTGGCCGCATTTGGGTTAGTTCTTTCAGTGTGTGTGTTCAGCTTGACGAAGCTCAGTCGCGGACAACAACCGGCTCAAGCGCCAGCCAATGCTCAAGCCGCGCCGACCAACGAAGCTCACTTTCATCACCTGCATCTGAACACTCTAGACCCGCAAGCCGCGATCAATTTTTACACCAGCAAGTTTGACAGTGAAAAGGCGAAGTTCGCCGGACTCGTGGACGGAGTCTGGTCTCAGAAATCCTGGATGCTGTTCACCAAAGTAGCGACCCCGCCCAAGTGGGAACTGGATTCTTCAATTTGGCACTTTGGCTGGGGCGCGGAAAATATGAAGGCCGAATACGAGCGGCAATTGAAAATGGGCACGAAGTTTTTTACTCCGCTGACGGACATCAGCGACATTGGCGGAAACGCCGGTGCGAAGGATTTGTTTTATTACGCTTACGTCGAAAGCCCGGATAAAGCGTTGATTGAATTGAACACTGCGAATCATCACCGGTTTGGGCATCTGCATTTGTTTAGTGAAGACCCTGTTGCCGCCGCTGAATGGTACGTCAAACATTTTGGGGCCAAGGGCCGCATTCCGACTTCGCGCGCACCACGGATGTATAAGGGATATCAAATAGGTCCTTCGGCTTCGCTGACGGTGGATAACGTCAACATTATTATTTTTCCGGCGGAGTATTTGAAAACGGATTATCCTGATCGCTGGAAGGGAAAGGTCGAGCTTGAATCCACCAAAGGCCACGTTGTAGATCACATCGGCTTCAGTTTCGACAATCTGCCAGAGGCATTGGAAAAACTTCGGAAAGATGGCGTCAAAGTGACTGACGAAATCAAATCGGTGGCTGGAGGCAAAATCAAATACGCTTTCATTGAAGGCCCTGACAAAATCCGAATTGAAGTGATCGAGGGACACGCCAAAAAAGATTAACCGTGAAATGCAAGGTGAGCTTATGAATCTGTTTTCCGCCAAGAGGATTAAGTTTCTTGTCAAAACGCTAACTGTAATTTTATTTATCAGTTTGTTTTTTAGCTTGTCTGGAATTCGCCGATTGTCGGCTCAAGACAACGCTGGCAAGGACTCCGCACAAACACAGCCCAAAAAACTCGATCCGACAGCTTGGGGAAGCAATCACGTTGGAAAACCAATTCCAGAATTTGCGCATGGGGATGAGTGTTTATTTTGCCATCGCAACACAATAGGAGCGACTTGGCAGAATAATGCTCACGGTGTCGCGATACGGCAGAAGGAAGATGCGCCGGAGTTTCGTGAATTGCTCAAAGGCAGTGGCAAGCTCAATCAAATGAAGGAAGAGGTTGAGTACTTCCTTGGCAGTCGCCATCGCATACGCTTTCTGAAAAAAGATGGCTACGGCAAGTTTGCCATTCTGAATGCTCAAGCCGTTCTAAACGCTGAAAAGGCTGTTGAAAAATGGGAAGCGGCTGACAGTCCGATATGGGAAAAAGAGAAATTCGCCAATAGTTGTGTGGGATGTCACGCTACGGCCGTTGACGCTAAAACAAAAACCTTTTCGGCCTTTGGGCTGGATTGTTATGTCTGTCATGGCGTCATCAATGATAATCATGGGAATGATATTTCTTTGGCGCTGCTTTCAAAAAAGAATAGAAGCAACTCCAAAGTCATTACATCGCTTTGTGCTCAATGCCATTTGCGCGAAAGCAGATCGAAATCCACAGGGTTGCCCTACGCAAACAATTTCGTTCCTGGCGACAACGTGTTTCAGGACTTAGCGATTGACTGGACGAAAGCAGATAATGCTGAGTTGAACGCAGGGGAGCGCCATATCTGGCGAAACGTTCGCGACGTGGTGGTCAATGGCGATGAATCTATAACCTGTCTGAGCTGCCATCAGGTTCATACTGACAAAGTTGCCAATCCGACTATTCGGCATCGTCGGATTTTGCGGGTGCCAATATGCAGTGAATGTCACACGACAGACAGCTTCAAAAACCCGATTCGTTACACCGTGCGAAGCTCGTTGTGTGAGTACTAAAGGTCGGCGCAAAATCAAGATTGAGTCTTTGCGAGCAATTCATCGCGCATGAGATTGCGATATTCGATGCAGGCTTCCAAGACTTGCCTGTATTCAGTCACTTCTACATCACGCTCGCAACACAACAGCATCAAGTTTCCATCGTCGCGGAAATTTCCATCCCATTCGACTACTTGTTCATCAGTCCAACCGGAAGAATATTGCCTCATTTTTTCGTCATCAATTCTGTCGAAATAGGCGCGCAGGTTTACTGCGGTTTCATCCATGGGCTCGACTGAAGGATATTGCTCAAAATTCCAAATTGGTTGATCCATATACGTAAGTTTTAGATGAGTTTTAACTGCGTTTCTTTAGCTGCAATTAATTGCTTATGTTCGGAACCTTTACCTGCTTAGTTCGTTAATGGAGGCACGGGTGAACCTCCTGATAAATGGCGGTCGCGAAAGAGTCTAGGGTGGGTTCTCAATGCGGCCGCCATATTTTTTTGCCTAGTCTTTAACTCCTTTTTCTTCTTCGGTTTTAGGTGCTGGCAATAGATATCCGTCAATGTTCAATCGAACTGCCCCTCCAGCATCACTAAAAGCATCATCTAAACCGAGTTTCCGTCTTCGATAGCGATTCCAGTAAAAGAAAACACCTCCTGAAATAATCCCCATAACAATTGCTCCAAAAAGCATGACGCCGATCCAATAAAATGTTCTGACCAACAAATTAGCCGTTTGGGATACCTCTTGTAAGGCCAGCGGATCAGGCGGACGAAATGCTATCGGAAGGTCGGTTATTTTTCTGGCTTCCCAATAAACGACCGGAGTGTATTTAACTTCGGAAACAATTTTTTGTGCGGTTGCCAAGTCTTGGACAGCAGTCGTTATGACAATGTAATTTCCAATTCGCTTCAGCAACCGTAGCTGTTTTTCTTGTTCAGGAAAACGGCCAATATAGTTTTGAAACAGGGATTCTCCATCAGTAGCCAACTGAGGAGTGTGGTATTCAACGATCATTAAGCTGAAAGTTCCACTTCCGTTGTGATACTTGGCTACGGTTGCTTCAGTTCCGCCAGAAAAATTCACGACCTCTTTTAAGTCAGCGAATTCCTGAACCTTTGCCAAAGCAGCCGGGCCAATCAGGTATTTTTCGCTGCCTTCAATTTTTCCTTCTTTAGGAAGATGAGATGGCAAAAGGGAAGGGTCGCCATTGCTGGATGTTAAAGCTTCTTTCAGCGATTGAACTATCGGGTCAATCTCAACGGAGTTTAGGGTCTCCGATAAAATTCTAACAACGTAGCGTCGGTCGAAATATTCAAAACTTGTGTTTGGCGAGTCGCTTCGAATGAAAGTGAACAAACCGAAAGCATCGGAATCAAACTTCAGTTGAAAGATTTCTACTGTGATCGAATTCTTTCCGTCTGTGTAACGGCCTGATGTGAGGCTTTCTAAAGTGAATTCCTTGTAAATGTCCGCGTTCGGCAACGTTGAACATTGTTCTGCCGACAGGGTCCGGACTTTTCCTATTGTGTGAAAATTCGCCCCCAGCTTTTCTGGCAAGTGAACAATATCTTTTACCTGGCCCGCGGGTTGGCCAAAAGCCTTGAAAGTTGTGGTTGGAACAAAGCACAACTCCGATAGGATGAAAAGAAGAAGTGTAGGGAAGAGATAAGTGAAAATACTTCTAGGCAATGCAACCCTCCTGTAATCGCTCTTAGCCGATGGGTCGCTGCGCACTGGTATGAAGGGAAACCGATTTTGCGGCCTAGTTCCAGTACTGCAACTCGTCCAGAATCAAATTTGCATATTTGCGCGGGTTTTTGATGTTATGAAGCGGCATTGTACCTTCAATGACAGCACTGTCAATTACGACATCACCAATGCCCAACATTCGTTCTCTCAAAGTTTGATTGACGGTTACATCCTGAATATGCCGCAACGGAATGTTGTGAGAAGTCTTGGAAAAAAAGCCGCTTCGAATTTCCAACTTTACGTTCGTCAACGTATAGATCGTGCGATTGTGTTGCAAATGATGATAAATCGGATTCAGCATCAGGACAGAAGAGATACCCAAAGCCATCAAAAACGAAAATTGGGAGAAAAAAGTGCCAGACAAAAAGCCGATAAGCGCGGTCGCAATTAGAGAGAGTGTAATTGCAACTATGTACCGGCTCGCGACTCCATAGAAGACCGGTGAGATGGAAAAGATGACCCGATCTCTATCCTCTTCATCATCATCGAAGTCCTCTTCAATTGCCTCATACTCATCATATTCTTCGTCATCCTCTTCAAGGGATTCAACGTCCTGATCTTCGTAGTCTTCGTAGTCATCTTCGAACCGCATGGTGCGCCGGGCAGGACGCGTCAAAGGCGGAGGCGGAATGTTAGGCGAGCGCTGTTGTGGTGCGCTGCCCAGGGTTTTCTGCCCGCACCGATTACAGAAGCGGCTACCGGCAGGCAATTTGTTCCCGCAGTGATTGCAGTACATTCCGGGGTTCTCCGAAAGGGAATTTGATAACCAATCGTTTAAGACAATTGGTTTAGAAATTCATGCATTGCCTGGTTAAACGCGGTTGGTTCTTCCAGGTTTGCCAAGTGGCCAGCATTATTAATGATTCGCAGATGTGAACCGGCAATGGCCAGATGCATTTTTTCAGCGTCGCTTGGCGGAGTCAATTTGTCTTCACTGCCGACGATGATCAATGTTGGGCAAGTAATCTTGGAAAGTAATGTGGTCGAATCATCGCGCAGCGCCATGCCAAGCAACGCTTGAGCAATTCCTTCAGGCTGAGCGGCTTTGATCATCTTCTTAACTCGTTCAATTGTTTGCGGCCGGGTTCGTAATGATGTTTCACCTAGCAATCGTGGGATCATGGCCTCAATGATCGGTGAGGTTCCTTGCTGACGAGCAAGCTCCGCCATTTCGTGTCGTGCCTGTTTTCCCTCTTCTGTGTCCGCGCTGGCCCGCGTGTCACACAGAATCATCGCGGCGACTCTATCTGAATATTTTCTGTAAAAGGCGAACGCTGCATATCCTCCCATAGAAAGGCCACAAATCGTTGCAGTTTTGATTTTAAGGTGATCCAACAAGCTGGCTAAATCATCGGCAAAACCGTTTAGGCTGGATTGTTCCGAACCTAACTCCGTTTCTCCAAAGCCTCGCCAGTCGAGAGCGATGACTCTATGAGTCGAAGAAAATTCTGCAACCTGCTCGTCCCACATCGTTTGGTTTAGTGGGAAAGCGTGCAGAAAAACGATTGGCTGCCCTGAGCCCTCAGCTCGATAGGCCAGCTCAATATCATTGATTTTTAGCTTCTTCATTGCGCCATTACCTCTGACAAAACTCTACCGCGGGTGGGCTTCATCTCCAAGCCGAGCAAGCGAACAATGGTCGGTGCGATGTCGATCAAGCGCGCATATTCAATTTTCTGACCAGGTTTGATTCCCTTGCCGCTGATAACCAACGCTGCGCGCATTTCTGCTTTCGAAGGTAAATACCCGTTTGCCGAGCGATCATTGGTTTTAGAAATTGCCGAACCGGTTGGGAGTGCGGAAATTTGAAACAACGGCGCTGCGTCCAGGTAAAGCACAGGGCGAGAATCCGCACCCAATCGCATCGCTTCACGACGAGTGGTGATTCGCCAAAGCGGGTTTTCAGATTCGGCGTCCAACTCGGCAAACAATTTTTCCGCTTCACGTGCAGTAGATTCGTCCTGGGGATTTTTCAAAAAGACAGCGGCTGAACCTCCGAAGGATTGAGCAATGGCTCGCCAGTCTTTTACATTTCCTTGGCTGTCTGTCGTCAAAAATCCTTTTTTGGCTAACAACACATTGGGCCTGAATTCGCGGTCGACTTTGCTGGCTCCATGGTCAGAAACGATCAGGAAGGTCGTTTCAGTTGTTAATCCAACCCGTTCAGTTGCCGTGACGATTTTGCCAATTAATCCGTCAATTGTTTCCAGGGCTAATAGTGCTTCTTTGGAAAGAAGCCCGAAGCGGCGTTGTGCGCTGGCAAGCGATGTGAAGTTCACAAGCAAAAGATTGGGCTTCTTTGTTTCGAGCAAGCTGATGACTTTTTGTGCTTTGTTAGCGTCTGATTCTTCGCGAGCCTCAGGAAAATTGAACGTAATGTTGGCTTCCGCTGTCATCGGAAAACCAACCGAAGCCGTGATCAGGTTTTCTCGTTTGGCGGCTTCCCAAATGTTGTCTGATTTAATTGCTTTGGCGGAGTAGAAAGAGTTGGCTGATTGTGCGCCCGTTTGTTCGTCGAACGGGTAATCAAAGGTGATTCCATGATCAGCTGGAAGCACTCCTGTCACCATACTGGTATGAGCAGGAATGGTTTGCGACGGATAAACGCTTTCAACTCCAATCGCGTACGAGCCTTTGGCTCGCAGCGATTGAACATTGGGAATCTTCAGTCGAAATGTGTCAGGCGAGTTGGCGTAATCGGCGCGTAATCCACTGATGGAAATTAGCAAGACGTGCGAAGTCAATTTGGGAAGTTTGGGCTTTCCGGGAGTCGGCGATGGCGTCGGTTTTGGTTGTTGTACCAGAAACGAAGTGGCTGAGATTCTGCCCGACAGAAACAGAAATAACGCCGCAAGCACGACTGACAGGAAAATTCTGGTTCGCATTACTTCCCTTGTGCTTCCCGTATGGCGGCAATCATTTCGCGCACGGCTCGATCCAATCCAACCAGCGCAGCGCGAGCGATGATGTTGTGGCCAATATTGAATTCTTCGATTTCAGGAATGCGCGCGATTGCTGCCACGTTGCGATATGTCAGACCGTGACCGGCGGCGACTTTCAATCCTTCGCGAGCGGCAACTTTGACAGCGGCACGAATCCGAGCGGCTTCCTTTTCGATTTCGTTCACACGGCGAACCGTTTTGTCGCCGGGGTGTTCGTTTAGATGTGCATATTGAGCCGTGCAGATTTCCACCTGAAAGACTCCAAGCTTGGCAGAGGCTTTGATCTGTTTGATGTCCGGATCAATGAACAGGCTGACGAAAATGCCGCTGTCTTTGAGTTTGGAAACGGCTTTTCGAATCGTCTCTTTGTGAGCAATCACGTCCAGTCCACCTTCGGTGGTGATTTCCTGCGGGGTTTCCGGCACTAATGTCACGACATCCGGCTTCACGCGCGAAGCAATATCCAGCATTTCATCCGTCGCCGCCATCTCCAGATTCAGATGTGTGATGACAGCTTGTTTCAGCGCAATCAAATCATAATCCTGGATATGCCGCCGGTCGCTACGCAAATGCGTTGTGATGCCGTCAGCGCCTGCCAGTTCGCAAATGACTGCTGCTGAAACCGGATTGGGTTCATTCGTGCGCCGGGCTTGGCGAATGGTTGCGATGTGATCAATGTTGACGTTGAGTCTGCTCATCTTTAGTCAGTCAAATTCGGCTTTTCAAGTTTCAAACTTGAGATTTGAGATTTGAGGTTTGTGGTTTTAGATCGTATTTCCCCGTCAAGTCGTTCCAGCGTATGGTCGAAACTTCCATCAATACTTTGATGGTTGTTCCAAACAACGTAACAACCGACCCTTCGACGTGATTCCATCGAACGGGCATTTCCAATAATCGCCACCCCTGTTTTTGCCCAATGAACAGGATTTCCGGATCAAAACCGAAACCATCAATTCGTTGCAATTGGAAGATCGATTGAGCGGCTTCGCGCCGAAAGGCTTTGAAGCCGCATTGCGTATCCCTAAAATCCAGCCCGAGCGTCGCTCTCAAAAAAATATTACCGCCACGGCCACGAAGTTCGCGCAGAAACGATTGATGCTCGCCGATCAGTTCGCGATCCAAAGCACGCGAACCAAATACGACATCGTAACGGTTTTCGACAATCGGCGTGACGACTTTGATGATCTCACTGGTTGGCGTGGCCAAATCGGCGTCGTAAAACAGCGCTACCTCACCGCGCGCTTGCAGCATGCCATTTCGGACGGCATATCCTTTGCCGCGATTGCCTGGGCTTTCGATCAACTGCAACCGCCCGGAAGTCTGAGCGGCAAACTCAAGAACTTTTTCAGCGGTTCGGTCGCGCGATCCGTCATTGACCACCAAAACTTCATAGTCATAACTTTGCGCGCTGAGATACTCGAAGGTTCCTTCGAGTGTTCGACCAATTCGTTTCTCTTCGTTGTATGCTGGTATGACGATTGATAAAAAAGGCATTTGCGCTTGTTCCTTTTGGTGAAGCGGCAATATAACACGGTGAACTTTGGTGTGAAATTGTGCAGCGAGATGCTTGAAAAATCACTTGCTTGAACCCGTCATGGGGCAATGCTAAGATTCGCGACCTCTAAAGCTACCCGCATTCAAAACGCTATGAATAATGCCGCTTCCAAGATGATGGCCGCACTGTTTGCCGAACAGGAAGTGTTAACTGTTGGCGAACTGACTGAGCGCATCAAGGACAGCCTGGAAAGTGAATTCTTTGCACTGACTGTTCAGGGCGAAATTTCCAACTACAAAAATCATCAGTCTGGGCATTGGTACTTCACGCTAAAAGATTCCGACGCGCAAATTCGTGGAGTTTTTTTTCGGCAGTGGAATCGGCTCATGCGTTTCGAGCCGGAAAACGGGTTGGAAGTTCGGGTTCGTGGACGGCTGACGGTTTATGAACCGCGAGGTGAATACCAGGTTGTCGTCGAAACGATGGAGCCGGTTGGCGTTGGAGCTTTGCAACTGGCGTTTGAGCAGCAGGTCAAAAAGCTGGCAGCAGAAGGATTGTTCGACGAAACGCGAAAACGCCCATTGCCGATGTTGCCTCGGCGGATTGGAATTGTGACTTCCGCCGACGGCGCAGCGATCCGCGATATGCTGCACATTCTGGAACGTCGCAATCGAGGTGTTCATGTCCTGATTGTTCCAGTCAAAGTTCAGGGCGTTGGGGCCGCGCACGAAATTGCGGACGCCATTCGATTGCTTAACAGGTATTCGAAAAAATCCGGCAGTGAAATTGACGTGGTCATTATCGGGCGAGGCGGCGGTTCGATGGAGGACCTTTGGGCGTTCAACGAAGAGCAGGTTGCGCGAGCGATTTTTGATTCCGAAA